>NZ_JBHTDM010000033.1:0-102725 GCF_042666535.1 Brachybacterium sp. GCM10030252
CCGCTCCCACTGCTCGTCGGACAGGACCTGATGTCGAGTCGTCGCGGTAGCCATGCATACAGGCTCTCAAGTGAAACCGCCTCACATATAGGAGACACGCCCTAGCTGTGCACATGCTGGCTCCGATCGCCGCTCACCCACCCCAGCCATGCCCGCCCCGGACCCAGCTGGCGCACCCCCGGCCCAGCCAGGCCCGCCCCGGACCCAGCTGGCGCACCCCCGGCCCAGCCAGGCCCGCCCCGGACCCAGCTGGCGCACCCTCGGCCCAGCCAGGCGCGCCCCGGCTCGGCGCATGGCTCAACCTGCCCACCGTTCAATGCGGTCGGCGACCGGGAGACGGTGATCGCCGCGCCCCAGCACCGCACAGAGCATCACCTCCGTCGCCTTCCACTCGAGGAAGACCTGTTCCCATGTCAGCCTCGTGACGGTGTAGCCCTTCGCACGAAGGAACAGATCTCGATGACGGTCCGCCTGGTAGCTGGCGGGATCATCGTGAAAGTTCCGGCTGTCGCATTCGATCACCCAGCTGTGACCGACCAGCAGATCCATCCGCCGCTCGTCACCGGCGCCGTCGACGAAGCGCACCTGGGGCCGCACCTCGATGCGTCGCTCCTCCAGCCAGCAGCGCACTGCTGTCTCCGTCCCGGACTCGGCGTCACCGCGGATGCGCGAGAGAGGGCGCCGTGGGCGGGTCGGCAATCTCGCCACGAGAGCCTGCGCTGCGGCAAGCGTGAGCTTTCTCTGATGCACAGCGGACTCGAACAGGATCGCCGCCTTCACGGTGGGCAGACATCGTGCGGCATGCTCCAGCACCAGCTCGATCGACGGCACAGGATCATCGTCCGGCCAGGCGGACATCCCTCGCCCGTGGAGGATCAGCGGCTCCGGCGCTCCCCGCCGGATCACCTGGCCCTCCTCTCGCCGGACCGGGGAGAGCCGGATCGGTTCGAGCAGCTCGGCACGTCGATCGGCCCGCGGTCGGTATACGTGCACGCCGGTGTGGAGCGGCGTCCAGAGGCCATGGAATGCTGCGGCATCGATGCAGGTGGGGCGCAGACCGTGCTCGAGGAGAACGACCAGGGACTCCGGGGCCTCTGGGGTGACGTACCGCGGTTGGACGCTGCGCAGCGCTCCGCGACGACGCCACCGCGCGACATCCTCCGTGCCGACCCCGTCCTCGCCACGGAGCTGGTCTCGGTGCCGGACGCCCCTGATCTGCATGCCCCCAAGAAGACGTCACCCGTCGCACTCGGACAAGCACTGTCGCCCGATTGTGGATGACCGTCCCGACGAGCCTGCGAGCAGAACCGTGCGGGGTGGCCTCGGCTCTGCTCTGCGCGGGCCCGCACGGGATGGGCCGGGCGGTCGCGGACCGTCCCCGCTCTGCGCGGGCCTGCACGGGATGGGCCGGGTCAGATTGGAGCCAGCATGTGCACAGCTAGGCGCTATATGGGCCTAGCTGTGCACATGCTGGCTCCAATCGTGGCTCAGCCCAGCCGGACCCTGTAGCACGATCTCCCGCGCACCCCGGCCGCGGGCGAGCGCACTCCGGCCCGGCCAGGCGCACTCCGGCCCGGCCAGGCGCACTCCGGCCCGGCCAGGCGCACCCGGGCCCAGCCAGGTGCGCCCGGCCGGCGTCAGAGCACCGGTTCGTCGAGGACGTGCGTGACCAGCTCGGCGACCTTCGAGCGCTCGGAGCGCTGGAGGGTGATGTGCCCGAACAGCTCCTTCTCCTTGAGCGCCTCGACGACCGAGGCGATCCCGTCGTACCGGCCGATGCGGAGGTTGTCGCGCTGGGCGATGTCGTGAGTGAGGACCACGCGGGAGTTCTGCCCGATGCGCGAGAGCATCGTCAGCAGCACGTTGCGCTCGAGCGACTGGGCCTCGTCCACGATCACGAAGGCATCGTGCAGGGAGCGGCCGCGGATGTGGGTCAGCGGCATGACCTCGAGCATGCCGCGGGAGAGCACCTCGTCGATGACGTTCTGGGAGACCATCGATCCGAGGGTGTCGAAGACGGCCTGTCCCCACGGCCCCATCTTCTCGGACTGGTCACCGGGCAGATAGCCGAGCTCCTGCCCGCCCACCGCGAACAGCGGACGGAACACCATGATCTTGCGCTGGGTGCGGCGCTCAAGCACCGCTTCCAGCCCCGCGCACAGTGCCAGCGCACTCTTGCCGGTGCCGGCACGGCCACCGAGCGAGACGATGCCGACGGACTCGTCCTGGAGCAGGTCGATCGCCACCCGCTGCTCGGCGGAGCGGCCACCGACGCCGAAGACCGTCTGGTCGCCCTGGACCAGTCGCGCCTTCTTGTCCCGGGTGATGCGGCCCAGGGCCGAGCCCCGCGGGCTGGTGATCGTCAGCCCGGTGTGAACCGGCTGGTGAGCCACCTCGGGGATCTCCACGGTCTTGCCGGCATAGAGATCGCTCATGGTCTGCTCGTCGACGCCGGCCGAGACCATGCCGGTGTAGCCGCGGTCGCGGGCGAGCTCGGCCCGGTACTCCTCGGCGTGGATCCCGGAGGCCGAGGCCTTGATGCGCATCGGCAGGTCCTTGGAGACCAGCACGACGTGCTTGCCCTCCAGCTGCAGGTTCTTCGCCACCGCGAGGATGCGGGTGTCGTTGTCGCCCAGGCGGAATCCGTCGGGAAGCGACGCCGAGTTCATGTGGTTCAGCTCGACGTGCACATGGCCGCCGGCCTTGCCGATCGGCAGCGGCTGGGCGAGGTTGCCGTGCAGCTCGCGCAGGTCGTCGAGCAGGCGCAGCGCCTGCCGGGCGAAGTACCCGAGGTCGGGGTGGTGCCGCTTGGACTCCAGCTCCGTGACCACGACGATCGGCAGCACGATGTCGTGCTCGGCGAAGCGGTGCAGGGACAGCGGGTCGGACAGCAGCACCGAGGTGTCCAGCACGTAGGTGATCACGCCGGTCTCGATGTCGGCCAGGACCTGCTGAGCGACGCCGGGCTGCAGGGAGGGCACGACGGGCGAGCCGTCCCGGTTCGGGGACTCGATCACCTCCCGCCCGGAACTCGAGCCATCCGGTGCCAGGCCTCCGTCGGCCGGCGCCGTCTCACGGGCGATGGTGGTCTCATCCATAGGAGCCTCCCGAAATCTCGCGGATGCCAGGACACTAACCGCGCCGGCACCCGGCGCCGGGCGAGTCCCGCCGTCGGCGGGCTCGACGTTCACCCGATCGTCATCCGGAGTTCTGACGAGCTCCGGTACGGCCAGTCTGCCACCGCCACGGCGGCATCGACGGGATTGATCATCACGCGCCGTAGCGCCGCTCGCGTCGGCAGAAATCGCGCAGGGCGCGCAGCAGGTCCACGCGCCGGAACCCCGGCCAGTAGGTCTCGCAGAACCAGTACTCCGAGTGGACCGACTGCCACAGCAGGAAGCCCGACAGCCGCTGCTCGCCGGAGGTGCGGATGATCAGATCCGGGTCCGGCTGGCCTCGCGTGTAGAGGTGATCGGCGATCGAGCCGACGCTGACCTCCGCGGCGATCTGCTCGGGGGGCTTCCCCTGCCCGCCGAGGTCGAGGACCAGCTCGCGCACGGCATCGACGATCTCCTCGCGGCCTCCGTAGCCGATGGCGACGTTCACCGTCAGCGGCGAATCCGGGGCTGCGCGCTCCTGGGTGCGGGCGATGCCGGCACGGACGTCCTCGGGCAGCGCCTCGGCGTTGCCGGTCAGCCTGACGCAGTAGCCGGCCTCCACGATCTCCTCGACCGTGGAGGCGATGATCTCGTAGAGGGCCACCAGTTCCTCGGGCGGCCGGCGCATGTTGTCCGTCGAGAGCATCCACACCGTGACCAGCGGGATGCGCAGATCCTCGCACCAGGAGAGGAACTCGACGATCTTGGCGGCCCCGACGCGATGACCGTGCTCGGTGGTCTCACCGGCCGCCTTCGCCCAGCGCCGGTTGCCGTCGACGATGACGCCGAGGTGCTGGGGCAGCTGGTAGGCCTCCAGCTCCTTGGTCAGCCGCCTCTCGTAGACGCGGTAGAGAAGGCCGTCGTCGTCCACAGCAGCCTCCCTTTCCGTCGATCCGCGCGAGGTCCCCCGCCAGAATGGCATGGCCGCACCGCATGGCGTACCCGATCGCGCGCCCGGAGGGGATCGACCGGGCTCGCGGCCCCCTGCCATTATCGGTGACATCCACACGCGGTCCCTGCAATCCACAGGGATCATCACCGGATCGACACAGGGTGCCGCAGCACTAAGTTACGCACCCGTAGGTTAGGCTCTCCGTCATGACCAACGGCCTTCGCCGCGAGCATTCCTCGCAGCCCTCGAACGATGTTCCGCCCGCCGGGCAGCCACCCCGGGCCGAGGCGCGCGCTCGGCGGCGCGAGGACCGCGCCGCGCAGGAAGCCGTCGAGGCGGTCTCCGAGACCGCCGGGGACCAGGGCCCGGCGGACACCGGGGACGATGCCGACATCCCCACCGCCGCGGAGCACACCTTCGCGCCCCGGAGCCTGACCCGGTCCATGGCTGCGCGTGCCACGCGGCTCGGCGTGCAGCTGCCCAAGCCGCGCCTGCGCGGGATGCTGCACCTGATCGCGTTCCCGGCCTCCCTGGTGGCCGGTCTGCTGCTGGTCGCTCTCGGCGAGACGACGGCGATCCGGCTCTCGTGCGCCGTGTTCGTGCTGACGGCCGGCATGCTGTTCGGGGTCAGCGCCACCTACCATCGCGGCAGCTGGTCCTCGGAGCGCGCCATCATGCTGCGGCGGTTCGACCACGCGAACATCTTCCTGATCATCGCCGGGACCTACACGCCGATCGCCGTTGCCCTGCTGCAGCCGCGCCAGGCGCTGACCCTGCTGGCCATCGCCTGGGGCGGCGCGGCGGTGGGCGTCTGCTTCCGCCTGTTCTGGACCGGTGCCCCGCGCTGGCTGTACGTGCCGGCGTACGTCGCGCTGGGCTGGATCGCGATCTTCTACATGCCGCAGCTCTACGCCGGTGGCGGCTGGGCCGTGGTGGTGCTGCTGGTCGCCGGCGGTCTGGCCTACACCTCGGGCGCAGTGGTCTACGGCCTGAAACGACCGAATCCCTCACCGGCCTGGTTCGGCTTCCACGAGATCTTCCACGCGGGCACCCTGGCGGGCTTCGGCTGCCACTTCGCCGCGGTCGCCGTCTCCATCGCCTGATCACGCGGCGGACCACCCCGCCGCTCAGGAGAGCCGCATTCCCCCGGCGCTCGCCGACGGCACGCGGGCGGGCCTCGCGTCGCGTGCGGGCGGCGGGCCCTGTGCAGGCTTCGCGTCAGGTGCCAGCTCCGCGCCGCCCGTGAGGGCACCGGGCCGCTGCCGGCCGACGGGCCCGGGCCTCAGCGCTGGTCGCGCTGGTCGTCGCTTCCGCGGCTGGGATCCCCGTCGGCCGACGGGCCGGACTGCGGCGGACCGCCCCTGCCTTCGGGGCCACCCTGACCCTCCGGACCGCCCTGATCCTCCCGGCCGGCGGCGTCTGAATCCTCGCGGGCGCGCTCGCCCTTCGCGGACTGTTCCGCCGCTTTGGCCTCCATCCGCTCCTGGACCCGTGCGCGGGCCTGGACACGGCGCGTGCGCCGCGACATGTCCAGCACCAGCAGCACGACCACGACGGCGAGCAGGAACACCACGAGGAACCCGGGCAGCCCCGGGGAGACCGTCACGGCGTTGAGATCCTCCCCGTCCGAGGGGGCGGGATCGGCGAGAAGGCGCCCCACCGTCCCGGAGACGCCGGCGCCGAGGGCGGGGATGAGCCCCGTGCCCGTCATGGCCGGGCCTCGAGGGAGTCGGGACGCAGCCCGGCGAAAAGGTCGTTCTCGGGCAGTTTCACGCCGATGCGGGAGATGTGCAGTTCGTAGTCCTCGGTCCCCCACACGGCGAGTTCGACCTCGTGCGGAATGCGGAAGAACGGGCCGTCGGGGTCGACCTGGGTGGCGTGGGCACGAAGTGCGTCATCGCGCACCCCCAGGTAGTCGCGCACGTCGATCCGGGTCGTCAGGAGCCGGTCTGTGCTCTCGTCGAGCCGCTGCAGCATCTGCTCGAGCTCCTCGTTGGGGGTGCCCTCGGCGCGCAGATGACGGTTGATCGCCGAGAACCGCTGCCGGTGGAAGCCGTTGATGTAGTAGAGCTTCGCGACCTCCCAGGGCTCGCCGAGCTCGGGCGCGAAATCGGAATCCGCGGCGAGGTCGAAGGCCGCCAGGCTCACGCGATTGACCTGGATGTGGTCGGGGTGGGGGTAGCCACCGTTCTCGTCGTACGTGGTCATCACATGCGGGCGCAGTCGGCGCACGGCCTCCACCAGCGGCCTGGCCGCCTCCTCCGGGGAGAGCGTGGCGAAGCTGCCGGCGGGCAGCGGCGGCAGCGGGTCGCCCTCGGGCAGTCCGGAATCGATGAAGCCCAGCCACTCGTGATCCACGCCCAGGATCCGCTGCGCCTCAGCCATCTCGCGGCGGCGGACCGCCGGCAGGTCGCTCATCAGCGAGGCATCGTCGCGCAGCTTGGGATTCAGCACGTCACCGCGTTCGCCGCCCGTGCAGGTGATGACGGTGACCTGCACCCCCTCTCGCACGTAGCGAGCGGTCGTCGCGGCGCCCTTGGAGGACTCGTCGTCCGGGTGCGCGTGGACGGCCACCATCCGCAGGGTCTCATCAGGGGCGGGAAGCTGGACGGACACGGCACTCCTCGGAAGCGGCGGGATGGGAACGGCCCCGGACGGGCCCGGTGCGGGCACCGGATCGCGTGGGGCACCAGCGCCCGATCGTACGCCACCCCGACTGAAGGATCCCAGTGCCCGGCACGGTCACACGGGAACGGGACGGGAGCTCTCCGGCGGCGCCGTGACCGTCGGCCGGGGCTCGCCCGAGGGGCAGCGTGAGAGCCTGCGGGCGCGACCGGGAGGAGAACCTGCGGGGCCGTCTGAGAAACGGGCCCACCGGGGTCTGGAAGACTGAGGGCATGAATGGTTCCACGCATCGTCCGACGGATCGCTACGGCGGCCCGATCGTCACGAAGCGCACGGCACGAGTGCTCCTGGCCGCGGCCGCAGCCGTGTTCCTGGCCGTCGTCGTCTACGTCGGCATGCAGGTCGCCAGCAACCCGATCAAGTCCGAGGTGCTCGCCTATGAGCATCTCGACGACGACCTCATCGGGGTCGACTACGTGGTGACGATGCGTCCGGGAACCGAGGCCGTCTGCCAGATCCAGGCCCTGAACAAGGGGCGCGCGCAGGTCGGCTTCGTCGAGACCACCATCGCGGCGCAGTCCGAGAGGCGCAGCGCCCACCACGTGGAGATCGCCACCCAGGGCGAGGCGGTCTCCGCGGAAGTGGTGGGCTGCGAACCGGCCTGATCCGTGAGCCGTCGAGGGAGAACCCGGGTTCTCCGATCGCGAAACAGCGCACAGGGTCCCGGAACTCGGAATCTCGCGGTGTAAGGTATTCCGATACCGGCGACGCGCCGGTCATCATCATCCGCACACGGGGCGCATGAGGTCATGTGCCCCGTGATTCGCGTACGGGGGCCCTTTTCCGCGGTCCCGCATGCGCACACCGAAGACGACAGGAGTGAACCCATGAGCAGCCAGCCGAATGGCGCCTGGCTCACCCAGGACGCGTACGACCGCCTCGCCAAGGAGCTCGCTGAGCTGGAGGGGCCGGGTCGCACGGAGATCGCCGAGCGCATCGCCGCCGCCCGCGACGAGGGCGACCTCAAGGAGAACGGTGGGTACCACGCCGCCCGCGAGGAGCAGGGGAAGATGGAGGCTCGCATCGCCGACCTCCAGCGTCTGCTCAAGAACGCCGTGGTGGGCGAGTCCCCCAAGGACGACGGTGTGGTCGAGCCGGGCATGGTCGTCACGATCACGCTGGCCGGCAAGAACCGCACGTTCCTGCTGGGCAACCGCGAGATCGCCGAGGACTCCGACCTCGAGGTCTACTCCACCGAGTCGCCGCTGGGCAGCGCGATCCACAGCTCCAAGGTGGGCGACACGGTCGATTACACCGCACCGAACGGCAAGTCGTTCCCGGTCGACATCCTCGAGGCCAAGCCCTACCGTCCGTGACCCGCGGGCGCTCTCCGAGCGCCGCGCCACCGACACCTCCCTGCGAGGCCCGCAGACCGGTCCCCGACCGACGAGCCGTCTCGCACGAGCAAGGACCCCTCTCCGGCGATGGCCGGAGAGGGGTCCTTGCTGTGTCTGCCGCGCTGTGTCTGCCGCGCTGTGCCCGCCTCCGAGAGGTGATCAGCGCTCCGGGTGGGGCTCGGCGCTCCGAGAGGTCCGACGGCGATCCGCCGCCTGTCGCGGGCAGGGCCCCGGACGATCCGCCGCCCGCCGGCGGACGGCCCGGTCAGCTCGACGGCGCCGGCTCCTCCCCCGCCGATCCCGTGGCGCTGTCCGGGCGGGCTCCTCCGGAGGAGACCTCCGCGGTGGATCCCTCCCGGGACGACTTCGCCGGGGACCGCTTCTGGGCATCGTCCTGGGAGCGGGTGCTCCGCTGGGCGCCCTTGCCGCCCGTCAGGGCCGCGAAATGGTCGGCGGCCGCATCGTCATGGCCCAGTTCCGGGCTGGGATCGCGGCCGACGATGTACAGCAGGGTCGCATTGACGAAGGCGATCAGCGGGATCGCGAACAGGGCGCCCGGGATCCCGGCGATCATGGCCCCGGCGGCCACGCCCAGGAACACCGCGAGCGGATGCAGCTCGACCGCCTTGCCCATGAGGAAGGGCTGGAGGACGTTGCCCTCGATCTGCTGGACGGCCACCACGATGCCCAGCATGATCAGCGCGAAGATCCAGTTCTGCAGCACCAGCACCAGCAGCACCGCGATGATCCCGGAGGCGATCGCACCGACCAGCGGGATGAAGGAGAACAGGAACACGAGCAGCCAGATCGGCACCGCGTAGGAGCCCAGTCCCAGGAAGACCATCCCGATCGCGATGCCGACCGCGTCGGCCGCCGCCACCAGGATCTGGGTGCGCACGTATGCCGACAGGGCCTTCCAGCCGCGGCGGAAGGCCTCGTGCGTGTCCTCACGGGCGGCCGGCGGCAGCAGCCCCACGACCCAGCGCCAGATCGTCGACCCGCTGGAGAGCAGGAAGAACAGCGTGAACAGGCAGATCACGATGCCGGTGGCGAGGTTGCCGATCACAGCAGCGGTGCTCAGCGCCGAGTTCAGCAGGGCATCCGCGTTCTCCTGCAGCTGCGTGAGGCCCTCGTTGATGGCGCTGTCGATCATGGGGGCGTCGATCTGGAACGTCGTCGTCGCCCAGTCCATGACGGACTGGAAGCCGGTGACGGCCTTGTCCTGGATGTCCGAGAACTGGGCGATCAGCTGACGCCCGGCGAGGGTGAACATGCCGGCGACCAGCAGCAGCAGACCGATCAGTGCGATGCCGCTGGCCGCGGCCCGGCCCAGGAACGTGTAGCGCGTCAGGACCCTCACGATCGGCATCAGCATCACGGCCAGCAGCACGGCGATGAGCACCGGGATCACGAGGGTGGTGATCTTCAGCAGAGCCCAGAGGATCAGGGCTGAGGCCGCGACGATGACGATCACCCGCCAGGACCAGGACGCCAGCCGGCGCACACCGATGGGGATCTCCTCGACCTCCGGTGCGAGACCGGGGGCACGAGGGGTCGGGCGCAGCTTCGACATGGGGCTCCTTCCGTCAGAGCCGGTTCGACTCCGGGTCACTCTAGCTGGCGGCTCGAGCCCGCGGTACCTGATCAGGGCCGACGAAGGTCGACGTGCCGGTGACCGAGGGACGGAGCACCGCCGACCGTTCGCTCGATACCGTGATCACATGCACTCCGTCCCGCCCTCCTCCCCGTCACCGAGCACCGGCCCCGCCGCTCCCGTGGCCGAGAGCGCCGCCGTCCCGCCGCAGTCGGCGCTGTCGATCCGTGGACTGCGGAAGTCCTTCTCCGGCACCGAGGTCGTCCACGGGATATCCCTGGACGTGCCCCGCGGCTCGTTCTACGGGATGGTCGGCCCCAACGGCGCCGGCAAGACCACCACGCTGTCGATGGCCACCGGCCTGCTGCGGCCCAGCGGCGGAACCGCCCATGTGCTCGGCACCGACATGTGGGCGGAGCCGGAGAAGGCCAAGGCCCGGCTCGGCGTGCTCGCCGACGGCCTGCGCACCTTCGACCGGCTCACGGGACGCGAGCTGCTCACCTACGTCGGCCTGATCCGCGGCATGGACCCCGAGGTCGTCGAGGAGCGCACCCAGTCCTTGCTGACGGCCCTCGATCTCGCGGGCGAGGACGGCAAGCTCGTGGTCGACTACTCCGCGGGCATGACCAAGAAGATCCTGTTGGCCGGTGCCCTCCTGCACGCCCCGCGGCTGCTGGTGCTGGATGAGCCGCTGGAGGCGGTGGACCCGGTCTCCGCGCAGGTGATCCGGAAGATCCTCACCGCCTATGTCGAGGGCGGAGGCACCGTGGTCCTCTCCAGCCACGTGATGGAGCTGGTCGAGGGGCTGTGCAGCCACGTCGCGATCATCGCGCACGGGGAGCTGATGGCCGACGGCACGCTGGACGAGGTCCGCCGCGGCGGCAGCCTCGTCCAGACGTTCATCGATCTCGTCGGCGGGGCCGACGTCGAGGAGGGGAGCCTGTCGTGGTTGGAGTCCTGAGCAGCGAGCACGCTGCGACCGCCTCCGCGGCCGGGATCCACCACGGCTCCGTCTCCCAGCGCTCCCTGCTGCGCCTGCTGCTGGGACTGAAGTGGACCCTGTGGAAGCGGTCCTACCGCAAGAACGTCGGCAAGATCATCGGCACCTGCTTCGGCGTCCTGTACGCGCTCGGCGGCATGGCCGCCCTGGTGGCACTGTTCCTCAGTGCGACGCTGTGGGCGGGAGAGGGCTCCACCTTCCCCATGATCATCCGGGGTCTGGGCGCGCTCACGGTCCTGATGTGGCTGGCGATCCCCGTGCTCGCCTTCGGGCTGGACGACACGCTGGATCCGCGCGCCTTCGCCCTGCTCCCCCGCAGCGCCAAGCAGCTCCAGCCCGGGCTCTTCGCCGCCGCCGCGCTCAGCCTGCCCAGCGCGTTCACGCTCCTGGCCGTCCTGATCGCGACGGCGTTCGAGATCCTGTGGCTCATCCTGTTCGGTCAGGGGGCGCTGTGGATCGCCGCGGCCATGGTCGCTCTGATCCCGGCGAACCTCGCCGCGGTCGCCCTGTGCCTGCTGCTGCCGCGCGCCTGGTTCGCGCACTCTGCGAGCAGGGCCTCCTCGCGCAGCGGCCGCGAGGTCGGCGGGATCATCGGCATGGTCATCATGTTCGCCGCCATCTACGGCGGCTCCCTGCTGCTGCAGAGGGTCGAGGATCTCGACGCGGAGAGGCTGAGGCAGCTGCTGCCCACCGTCGTCGAGGTCGCTGCCTGGACCCCGTTCGGGGCGCTGTTCGCGGTGCCGATGGATCTCGCCGAGGGCCAGGTGCTGCCGGCATTGGCCCGGGCGCTGATCGGCGCCGTCGCGATCGCGGCGACATGGCTGTGGTGGCGACGTTCGATCGATGCGTCCGTCACCTCCGCCCTCAGCGGTGATGCCTCCTCCGGTGCCACCAAGGTCTCTCCCCTGGTGCCCCGCTTCGTCCGGCCCGGCGCGTTCGGCGCGGTGATGGGCAAGTCGCTGCGCTATTGGCGGCGCGACACCCGGTATCTCGCCGCGATCGGGATGTACCCGCTGATGCTCCTGTTCTTCGCCGCGATGGGGCTCGCCGTCCCCGACTCACGGCCGATGATGCTGGCCATCCTGATCATGATGTGCGGGCTGACGGGTATCACCCTGTCCAACGAGATCGGGTTCGACGGTCCCTCCGGCTGGGTCAACATCACCGCCGGGCTCCCGGCCCGCGCGAACCAGCTGGGCCGCGTGGCCGCCATGGCGGTGCTGATGGTGCCCGTGATCGTCGTGGTCACCGTCGCCGTGCCGCTGCTGTTCGGGATGGGGCACCTGGTCCCGCTGACGGTGCTGGGCTCCCTGGGCACCGCGATCACCGGCTGGGGGGTGTCCCTCGCGGTCGGGGTGATCATGCCCTACCCGGCCTCTCCTCCCGGCACGAACCCGATGAAGGACAAGTCCGCCTCGAGCACCAATGCGATGCTGTCGATGACGATCTCGATGATCGCGGTGGTGGTCCCCCAGCTCCCGGCGGTCGGGGTCGCTGTCTGGGGACTCATCGTGGGGAGCCCCGCGATCCAGCTCGTCGCGGGTGTGCTGTCGCTCCTGCTGGGCGTGGTCGCGTTCCTGGTGGGACTGCGGATCGGCACCGTCCGGCTGGAGAGCCGCTACCCCGACCTGTTCCAGAAGGTGCGCGACTTCCTGTAGGGCCTCGCGTGAAGGCGGGTCAGAGATCCCGTTCCATCACCAGCGCATCGATCTGCCGGCCGCGGATGCGGTAGTACCCGCGGCGGCGGTCGATGGTCCGGTATCCGGCCGTGGTGTAGAACGTCCGGGCGCGTGAGTTGTCCTCGCGGACCTCGAGCAGCATCCGCGTCGCCCCCGCCCGTCGCGCCTGGTCCTCGCACCAGGCCAGCAGGGCGCGGCCGATGCCGACGCCCTCGATCCGGGTGCCGATGGTGTGCAGGTCGGCGACGTCCCCGGCGAGCATGATCCCGGCGTAGCCGAGCAGGTCACCGGTCGCGTCGGGGCCCCGCGCGGCGATGACGTAACGGCGGTCGCGGTGCTCGATCTCCGCGGCGAGCTGGAACACGGTCCAGGCCTCGTCGGGGAAGAGCTCGAGCTCGGCGAAGGCGATCTCCTCGACGTCGTGAAGGCCAGCGGGACGCAGTGCCCAGCGGAACGTATCCCCCTGCTCCGGCTGGCCCAGCTGGTCGCGCTGGTCCGGCCGGCCCGTCGGCTCCGGCTGGTCCGACGGGTCCTCCCGCGGCAGGTCGGCCGTCATCTCACAGCCCGAGAGCGCTCTTGCGCGCGGTGGGCTTGGCGGCGTCGGGCTCGCGCAGGTACATGGGATCGGTATCGGCGAGGTCCTCTCCCTGTCCGATCAGGCGGGAGGCGGCGCGGATCAGGTACCCGGCGTCGGCGTCGACCAGCGGCGAGGTGGCCGGCAGCAGTTCCGGGTACAGCGCGGCCCCGGAGCCGACGAGCAGGTCGCAGGCGGAGAGGTCCGCGGCAACTGCGGCCGGGGCGTCGACCGCGGGATCCGCGGTGCGGGTCAGGGTCCCGTCGGCGTCCTGCCGGTAGCGGGCGTGGTAGACCTCGCGGCGGCGGGCGTCCAGGGCGACGGCGACGGTCAGCGAAGCAGAGGCCGCGGGGGCGTACTCGGCGAGCGCCTGTTCGGCGAGGGCATCGAGGGAGCTGAGCCCGTACAGCGGGATGCCGAGGATGTCGGCGATGCTGCGGGCGGCGACCAGGCCGACGCGCAGGCCCGTGAACGGGCCGGGGCCGCGGCCGACGACGATCCCGGTCAGCTCGGCTCGGGTGGCGCCCGCTTCGCGCATCGTCTCGTCGATGAGGGCCAGGAGCACCTCGTCGTGATGACGGGCCCGCTGGTCGGAGCGCACAGCGAGGACCTCGGGCGCGGGGGCGCCGTCGAAGGGCGATGCCTCCGCTCCCGCGCCGGTCGCGTCCCGGCCGGCACCGAAGGAGGCGCGGGCCACGGCGACGCTGACGGCCCCGGACGTATCGATTCCCAGCAGCATCAGCGGTCCTCCCCCGGTGTCGGTGCGGTGCGGTCTGCAGCCTCCAGGCCCAGAACGGCCCTGAGCTGCTCGGTCGCGGCGCGGTCCCAGCGCGGCCCTCGCGGGGTCAGGCGCAGGGTGCGCGGCTCGTCGGGATCATCGGGGTCCTCGACGTGGTCGGGCCGCTCGAGCTCGATCAGGAGCGTCGAGTCGACCAGGTGCTCGACGCGGTCGCGGCCCCATTCGACGACCGTGACGGACTGGTCGAGGTCGGCCTCCAGGTCGAGGTCGTCGATGTCGCCTCCCCCGCCGAGCCGGTAGGCGTCCACATGCACCAGCGCCGGCCCACCGGTGAGGCTGGGGTGGACGCGCTCGATGACGAACGTCGGCGAGGCGACGGGACCGCGCACCCCGAGGCCCTGTCCCAGTCCCTGGGTGAAGGTGGTCTTGCCAGCGCCCAGCGGACCGTCCAGGATCAGCAGGTCGCCGGCCCGCAGCGCCCCGGCGAGGGCGGCGGCGGCGGCGCGTGTGCCGTCGGCGTCGGTGGTGCGGATCGTCAGGGGGCTCATGCGCGGGTCTCCCGCATCACGCGGCCGGAGACGGAGGTGAGGATCTCGTAGGGGATGGTGCCGGCGGCCAGTGCCCAGTCATCGGCGGTGCTCGCGGTCGGCGCGGTGGCCTCACCGCCGGCGTCCCCGAACAGGAAGACCTCGTCCCCGGCGACGGCGTCGCTGTCGGGGCCCAAGTCGATGATGATCTGGTCCATGCTGATGCGGCCGACCTGCGGGGCGATGTGGTCCCCGGAGCCGGTGCGCACGAGCACGTCGCAGCGGTCGCTGCCGGCGCGGTGCAGGCCGTCGGCGTACCCGATCGGGACCAGGCCCAGCCGGGTGCGACGGCTGGTGCTGCGGATCCTCCCGTACCCCAGGCTGTGCCCCTCGGGGACCTCCTTGACGATGGCCAGCCGGCTGGTCAGGGTCATCGCGGGCCGCAGCGGGACGTCGGTGGGCACCGGCGGGTAGCCGTACAGGGCGATGCCGGGACGGACCAGGTCGCGGTGGAGGTCCGGGCGGGACAGCAGCGCCGCCGAGTTGGCGATGTGCTGCAGGGGGATCGGGCCGATCTCGTCGGCCAGGGCCTCGCACGCGGAGTCGAACAGGTCGACCTGCTGGTCCGTGGCCGGATCCGCGGGGTCGTCCGCGCTGGTGAGGTGGGTCCAGGCGGCGACGACCTGGACGAAGTCGTCCTGCTGCATGGCGGCGCCGATCTCGCGCACCTGCCAGGGCAGGATGCCGTTGCGCCCCATGCCGGTGTCGATCTTCAGGTGCACGCGGGCGCGGCGCTCGGCCTGGCGGGCGGCAGCGGCGACCAGCTCGAGCATCTCCGGGGACCCGACGGACACGTCGATGCCGGCGGTGAGGACGTCGGGCAGCACCTCGGCGGCGGTGTGCGGTTCGTACAGCCAGGTGAGGATGTGCACGTCGAGGCCGGCACGGGAGAGGGCCAGTGCACTGGCGGGATGGGCGACGCCCAGCCAGGTCGCCCCGCCCTCGAGCGCCGCGCGCGCCGCCGTCAGCATGCCGTGACCGTAGCCGTCGGCCTTCACCACGGCCATCAGGGCTGTGTGCTCCTCGAGCTGACCGGTCAGGGCGCGGGTGTTCTCGGTGATGGCCGCGGGGTCGATCACGACACGGTTGGGCACGTGCCGAGGGTCCTCGGCGGGCATCGGGATGGTCATCGAACTCCTTCGATCACGGCAGGGCGCCCGCCAGGATAGCCCCGAGTGCAGCGGGGAGGTGGTCGGCGACGTCGAGGGCGACCAGGGGCCGGAGGCCGTCCCGGGACGCGAGGCGCCCCGCGCGACCATGGAGCATCGCGCCGAGGGCTGCGGCATCCGGTCCGGGCAGACCGGCGGCCAGCAGGGTTCCGATCACGCCGGCCAGGACGTCTCCGGTGCCGGCGGTGGCGAGCTGGGAGGTGGCGTCGTCCTGGGCGCGCAAGGGGCCGCCGTCCCCCGGGGCGACCAGGGTCACGGCGCCCTTGAGCAGCACGGTCGCGCCGGTCGCGCCGGCGAGCGCGGCCGCGAGCTCGGGGCCGGGGAGGTCGGTGCCGATCCCGAGACGATCGGCGAGCCGTTCGGCCTCGCCGCGGTGCGGGGTGAGGACCACGTCGGACCCGAAGCGGTGCTCGGCGGTCATGGCGGCGAGGCCGCCCGCGTCGATCACGCCGCGTTCCAGCCCGCCTGCTCCCCCGTCGCCGTCCCGGTCCTTCCCGTGCTCGCCGGCGTGGTCGATGTCATGGGAGAGCACGTCGAGGCCGGCGCGGGCCCGGGGGTCCTCGCCCCCGATCCCGGAGCCGACGACGAGGGCGTCGGTGCGGCCGATCTCCTCGAGGTCCACGGTGTCGGTGGGCTGGCCGACGACCTCCGGCCGGGTCTGGAGCACGAGGTCCAGGACGCTCTGCGGCGCCACGCAGCGCACCATTCCCGCCCCGGCGCGGGCGGCGCCGGAGCAGGTCAGCACGGCGGCACCGGGGAACCGGGGGCTGCCGGCGACGACGGCGACCACGCCGCGGGAGTACTTGGTGGCGTCCCGCTCCGGGCGGGGCCACAGCGCGCGCAGGTCGCTGTCCTCGAGGCGTTCGGCGGCGGGCCGGGCGGGCAGATGCTCGCCGAGGCCGAGGTCGACGGGGTGGAGGGTCCCTGTCAGGTGCGCGGCGCCGGGCAGCAGCAGGCCGGCCTTGACGGCGCCGAAGGTGACGGTCTCGCTCGCTGCGAGGGCGCCGGGCGCCGCCCGGCCGCTGGTGGCGTCGACGAAGCTGGGCACGTCCACGGCGATCACCGGGACCTGCTCGGCGCGCACGGCCTCCAGCAGGGGTTCGAGAGCGGCGGGGATCTCGGGGCGCCCGCCGATGCCGAGGATCGCGTCCAGGACGAGACCGGCGCCCGCGATCACCTGGCGGAGGTCGTCGGCGGAGCTCTCTGCCAGGGAGTGGATGGTGCCGCCGGCGTCCCGGAGCGCTGCGGCGCCCTCGGCGTGGACGCCGTCGGCGGTGGCGATCGCTTCGGCTGCGATGCCGTCGCGGCGCAGCATCGCGGCGGCGTGCAGTCCGTCCCCGCCGTTGGACCCGCGACCGGCGAGCACGAGGACGCGGGGGCCGACGGGGGTCTCGCGGTGGGGCTCGGGGCTGTCCGGCTCCCCGTCGGCCCCAGCCTCGAGCCGTTCCCGGACCCGGTCGGCGAGGGCGCGGGCGGCGCGCAGCATCAGCGGCTGGCCGGCGGACAGCAGCGGCTGTTCCGCCTCGCGGACCTCCTGGGCGGTGTATCCACGGATCATGCGGTGCCTCCTTCCCCGGGCCCCCGGTCTCCCGAGGGCCGCTCACGTTCGGCGACCACGATCGCGGTCGCGATGTCCCCGTCGTGGGACAGCGACAGGTGCAGGTGTACGATGCCCTGTGCCTCGGCGGCCCGCAAGGTGGCACCGCGCAGGCGCAGGTAGGGGCGGCGGGCGGCGGTGCGGTCGACGGTGACGTCCTGCCAGGAGAAGTCGCCCGGGGAGCCGAGAGCCTTGCCGACGGCCTCCTTCGCAGCCACTCGGGCGGCGCGGGACGCGGCCGACAGTCCGCGCTCACCGGGGGTGAACAGCCGCTCCAGCAGAGCGGGGGTGCGCGCGGTCATCTCGGCGAGGCGGGAGATGTCCACGACGTCGATGCCGACGCCGGCCACGGTGCCGTCCTCACGCGGAGCGAACGCCCGGCCCCCGAAGCTGTCCTCGGGGCCGGGCGTCGGCTGGTCGAAGGGGAAGCTCATCACCCCGGCAGTATCACACCCTCAGCAGGGAGGGGCTCGCCCGGCAGGGAAGGTGCTTCGCGGCGCCCCTGCCCTGCCGGGCCCGTCACTCGACGGTGACGGACTTGGCGAGGTTGCGCGGCTGGTCGACGTCCAGGCCCTTCGCGGTGGCCAGCTCGCAGGCGAAGATCTGCAGCGGGATGACCGTCAGCAGCGCGGCGAACAGGGTGCGGGTGGCGGGCACCCGGATCACCTCGTCGGCGTAGGGCACCACGTCGTCGTCGCCCTCCTCCGCGATCACCAGGGTGCGGGCGCCGCGGGCGCGGACCTCCTGGATGTTGGAGACGACCTTGGAGTGCAGCGAGTGGCGGCCGTTCGGGGAGGGCACGATGACGAACACCGGCTGGCCCTCCTCGACCAGGGCGATCGGGCCGTGCTTGAGCTCGCCGGCGGCGAAGCCCTCGGCGTGGATGTAGGCCAGCTCCTTGAGCTTGAGGGCGCCCTCCATCGCGGTGGGGTAGCCGACGTGGCGACCCAGGAACAGCACGCTCCTGGCGTCCTTCATGTCCTCGGCGAGCCGCTCGATCTGGCCGGCGTCGTCCAGCACCGTCTGGATGTGCTCGGGGAGCTTCTCGAGATCGGCCATGAGGGCGCTGATCTCGTCGGGGTAGAAGTTGCCGCGCACCTGGGCGAGGAACAGACCCAGCAGGTAGCAGGCGGCGATCTGGCCCAGGTACGCCTTCGTAGAGGCCACCGCGATCTCGGGCCCGACGTGGAGGTACAGGGCGGCGTCGGATTCGCGCGGGATGGTGGAGCCGCGGGTGTTGCAGATGGCGACGACCTTCGCGCCCTGCTCGCGGGCGTGGCGCACCGCCATCAGCGTGTCCATGGTCTCGCCGGACTGCGAGATCGCCACCACCAGGGTCTTCTCGGTGACGACGGGATCGCGGTAGCGGAACTCGTGGGCCAACTCGACCTCGGTGGGGATGCGGCACCAGTGCTCGATGGCGTACTTGGCGACCTCGCCGGCGTTGGCGGCGGTGCCGCACGCGATCACGACGATCTTGTCGACGCTGCGCAGCACGGACGGGTCGATGTCCATCTCGTCCAGGTGCAGTGAGCCGTTCTCCATGCGGCCCAGCAGGGTGTCGGCCACGGCGGCGGCCTGCTCGTGGATCTCCTTGGCCATGAAGGAGGGGTAGCCGCCCTTCTGCGCGGCGGCGGCGTCCCATTCGATGGTGTAGCGCTTGGCGTCGGTGACCTCGTGGCCGTCGAAGTCGATGATGGAGACGGCGTCGGCGGTGACGGTGACGACCTGGTCCTGGCCGACCTCGAGGGCCTCCTTGGTGGAGTCGACGAAGGCGGCGACGTCGGAGCCGAGGAAGTTCTCGCCGTCGCCGAGGCCGACGACCAGCGGGGAGTTGCGGCGGGCGGCGACGACGGTGTCCGGGGCGTCGCGGTGGACGGCCAGCAGGGTGAAGGCGCCCTCGAGGGAGGCGGCCGTGCGGCGCATCGCCTCGGTGAGGTCACCGGTGGTCTCCATCTCGCGGGCCACCAGGTGCGCGGCGGCCTCCGTGTCGGTCTCGGAGGTGAAGGTGTATCCCTGTCCCTCGAGCTCGGAGCGCAGCGCGGCGAAGTTCTCGATGATGCCGTTGTGGACCAGGGCGAGCTCGCCGTCGCGGCCGCCGACGTGGGGGTGAGCGTTGCCGTCGGTGGGGGCACCGTGGGTTGCCCAGCGGGTATGGGCGATGGCGACGCGCCCGGAGGTCTCGGTGCCCTCACCGAGCGCCTCACGGAGGTTGGCGAGCTTGCCGGCGCGCTTGGTGACGTCGACGGCGCCGTCATCGATCACGGCGATGCCGGCGGAGTCGTAGCCGCGGTACTCGAGGCGGGCGAGGCCCTGGAGGGCGACGTCCACGGGACGGGAGGAGGGTGCTGAGGCCTTCGGGCCTGCGTATCCGACGATTCCACACATGCCGCTCACGCTAGCGACCCGCACGGCGCTCAGCTGCCACAGCGCGGTTTCCCGGCGAGTCGTTCCTCACCTCGCGGGGCCCGCGTGCACGGCACTGGCCGAACCTGCGCAGGAGTGATCACGTTCGCGCACCTGCCCTCTGGGGCCTCACAGGTCTCACCCGGGGCGGCGGTGCACGGATTGCTTCTGGAGTGCGGAACAATCATCCCTATGAAGGCCGCTTCAGCGACGAGCACCGTCACCCCGTTCGAGGAGATCCCGCGGGACGACTGGGCGCGTCTGTCGCAGCAGACACCCCTGCCCCTGTCCGAGGATGACGTCATCCGTCTGCGCGGTCTGGGCGACCGGATCGACCTGCAGGAGGTCGATGCCGTGTACCGGCCGATCTCCCGGCTGCTGAACCTCCAGGTCTCCGCGGCCGAGACGCTGCGCCGTGCCCGGGAGGACTTCCTCGCCCAGCGCCAGCACCGCACGCCGTACGTGATCGGGATCGCCGGCTCGGTGGCGGTGGGCAAGTCCACCACGGCCCGCGTGCTGCGCGAGCTGATGGCGCGCTGGCCGGAGACGCCGCGGGTGCAGCTGGTCACCACCGACGGGTTCCTGCTGCCCAACGCCGAGCTCGAGGCCCGCGGGATCATGCATCGCAAGGGGTTCCCCGAGAGCTACGACCGGCGCAGCCTGCTGCGGTTCGTCTCGGACGTGAAGTCCGGCCAGGATCGGGTCGAGGCCCCCGTCTACTCCCACCTGACCTACGACATCATCGAGGACGAGCGGGCGGTGGTCGAGCACCCCGATGTGCTGATCCTCGAGGGCCTGAACGTGCTGCAGCCCGCGCGGCCGCGCCCCGACGGGCGGCTGGGGATGGCCGTCTCGGACTTCTTCGACTTCTCCGTGTACGTCGACGCCCGGCCCGAGGACGTCCAGCGCTGGTACGTGGAGCGGTTCCTGCAGCTGCGCCGGACGGCGTTCTCCGATCCGCGCTCCTACTTCCGCCGCTACGCGGATCTCTCCGACGACGAGGCCGAGCAGACCGCCCTGCGCATCTGGCGCACCATCAACGGGCCGAACCTCACCGAGAACGTGCTGCCCACCCGCGGCCGCGCCGACCTGGTGCTGCGCAAGGACGGGATGCACCGCGTGCACTCGGTGCTGCTGCGCAAGGTGTGAGCGCGGACGTCCGTCGCCGCCCACTGCCGGCCCCGCTGCGCACGTCCCCGGCGGCCCGCTGCGCGTGTCCCCGGCGGCCGCGCGGCACGGAGAAGCTGTTCGGGCTCGTGGAGCTACTGTCCCCGAACGGGACGTGTTTCGAGGGTGCCCCGCATATCGCAGGGCACCCTCGAATGAACTACCGCCGATGGTCACGACGGCGCGGTCGCAGCGCCCCAGGCCCCGCCGAGGCGCGATTCCCCGGCAGAGCCCGACGCGGTCGCAGCGCCCCAGGCCCGGTCACAGCCCGACGCCGCCTGCCCGCTCCCCGTCAGAGCCCGACGCGGTCGCGGACCAGGGCGGCCAGGCGCTCGGCGACGTCGGTGGCCTGCTCGTCGGTCGGTGCCTCGACCATGACGCGCACGACGGGCTCGGTGCCGGAGGGGCGCAGGAGCACGCGGCCCGTCTCACCCAGCTCGTTCTCCGCGGCGGCCACGGCGTCGAGCACGCCGCGGTCGATGGTGGCGCGGGCCTTGTCGACGTTCTTGACGTTGATCAGCGCCTGCGGGAGGCGCGTCATGACGTCGGCCAGTTCGCGGGCGGTGCGGCCGGTGCTGGCCATGCGCTGGATCAGGTGCAGGGCGGTCAGCTCGCCGTCGCCGGTGGTGGCGTGGTCGGCGAGGATGACGTGGCCGGACTGCTCACCGCCGATGGAGTAGCTGCCGAGGTTCATCTCCTCGAGCACGTACCGATCTCCCACCGCGGTCTGGCCCAGCATGATGCCGTGCTCGCGCATGGCGAGCTTGAGGCCGAGGTTGCTCATCACCGTGACCACGAGCGTGTCGTCGTGCAGCCGACCCTTCTCCTTCAGGTCGAGCGCGAGGATGCCCATGATCTGGTCGCCGTCGATGACCTCGCCGTCGGCGTCGACCGCCAGGCAGCGGTCGGCATCGCCGTCGAAGGCCACGCCGATGTCGGCGCCCTTCTCCCGGACGGCCTCCTGCAGCCGACCGAGATGGGTGGAGCCGACGCCGTCGTTGATGAGACCGCCGTCGCTGCGGTCACCGATGACGTGGACGGTCGCGCCGGCGCGACGGAGCATCTCCGGGCCGGATTCGCAGGCAGCACCGTTCGCACAGTCGGCGACGACGGTGATGCCCTCCAGTGACTGATCGAGGGTCGAGACCAGGTGATCGACGTAGGTCTCGACCGCGCCCTCGTAGCGGGTGATCGTGCCGACGCCCGTGCCCTGGGGCCGCTCCCACTCCTCGCCGAGGCGGGCCTCGATGGCGTCCTCCACCTCGTCCGGCAGCTTGGTGCCGCCTCGGGCGAAGAACTTGATGCCGTTGTCCGGCGCGGGGTTGTGGGAGGCGGAGATCATCACGCCGAGGTCCGCCTCGGTGGACTGGACCAGGTGGGCCAGGCCCGGCGTGGGGAGCACCTCGGCGTCCAGCACGTCGACGCCGGCCGAGGCGAGCCCGGCGCACACGGCGGCCGAGAGGAAGTCCCCCGAGGGCCGCGTGTCGCGGGCGACGATGGCGCGCGGCTTGGTGCCGCCGAAGGCGCCGAGGGTGCCCAGGACATGGGCCGCCCCCACGGAGAGCTCGACCGCCAGTTCGGCGGTGATGTCCCCGTTCGCGCGTCCGCGCACTCCGTCGGTTCCGAACAGTCGTGCCATGTGCTGGCCCTTTCAGGGGTCGGGGGGCGCCGAAGATGAGCAACCACGGCTGAGGTCCGGGGAAACTGTAACGCTCCGGCGGTGGGCGGCCGCGGTGCACACGGCATCGGTGGCTCCCCGGGTGACGAATTGGAGGTGAACTATGCCCCGGCGACGGGACGAGGGGCCTGCGCTCTCGTTAACCTGAGAGGATGCCGGTCGTCGATCTCCCCCCACGGATCCTGCCCGCTGCGATCTCCCAGTTCGTCGGGGACCGCTCCGCGGGTCGTGGCCTCGCCTATGCGCGCGGCGGCCGCGTCCAGGAGCTGGGATGGGACGACGAGGCCCGTTCCGTCCGGGCAGAGGTGCGCGGCGCGGCCAGCACCCCGTACCGCGTGACCGTGCAGCTGGAGGAGTACGACCAGACCGCGGTCACCCGCCGGTTCCTGCCCGAGGAGCCGGGCGGCGTCTGGCGGCCGGTGCGCTCGAGCTGCACGTGCCCCGTCGGCTCCGACTGCAAGCATGCCGCGGCCGCGATGTATGAGCTGAACACCATGGCTGACCGGACCAAGTCCGAGCGGGAGGTCTCCGAGTGGCGCAGCGTGCTGAGGCCGCTGCTGCAGGAGGAGCAGCGCAGCGAGGGCCCGCAGCCGCTCGCGCTGCGGTTCGATCTGGAGGCTTCGCCGCTGGAGTCGGGCCGGCCCCGCTATGCGCACGAGCCCGCCACCGCGGAGCACGTCCATGCCGGATCCGAGCTGCGCCTGGGCATCCGCCCGCTGGTGCGCGGCAAGCAGGGGCGCTGGATCAAGGGCGGTGTCTCCTGGCGCACCTTCGAGTACCGCGTGCCCGGCCACGACTACGTCCCCGCGCACGCCGAGGCCCTGACCCGCATCTTCTCCGCGGCCACGGCCGAGCGCTCCTACACCTCGGGGGCGGTCGAGCACCTGTGGCTGAGTTCGATCGGCTCGCCGCTGCTGTGGCAGTCGCTCTCCTACGCCGCCGACGTCGGCGTGCAGTTCCTGACCAGCGGCATCCTCGAGAGCGTCGAGATCGCGCCGACGGCCGAGGTGGAGCTGGACCTCTCCGCGCCCGCAGCCGAGTCCGAACTCGCCGTGCGCCCCCGAATCCTCATCGGCGGCGACCCGGCCCCGTCTGCGCAGCTGCTGGGCACCGGTGGGGTGATCGATCTGGCCTCCACGATCCCGGCCGACGGGGACGGCGACGACGCCGGCCGGCGCGGCGAACGCTTCCACGCCCGCATCGCCCCTGTGGACAGCCCGGTCCCGATCGCCCTGCAACGACTGTTCCAACGCCCCGAGCCGCTGCGCATCCCCGCCGCCGAGCGCGAGGAGTTCCTGGGCTCGGCCTACCCCCGGCTGCGGGAGATCACCACCGTCACCAGTACCGACGGCAGCGTGGAGATGCCCGCGATCGAGCCGGCGACGCTGCAGGTCACCGCCGCCTACGCCGACGGCGACCGGCTCACCCTGACCTGGTCCTGGCGGTACCACGATCCCGAACGCACCGTCCCCATGGACCCGGCGATCGGCCCGCGCCGCGATCACGAGCACGAGGAGGCGGTCCTCGCCCGCGCTCAGCAGCTGTGGCCGACGGCCGGCTCCCGGACGCCGGAGCGGCTCAGCGGCGTCGACACCGCCGAGTTCTCCACCCACGTGCTCGATGCCCTCGACGAGCTCGAGCACGTCAGCGCGAAGGTCACCGGCACCCGGCACGCCTACCGGGAACTGGACGAGGCCCCGCACGTGCGCGTCACCCAGCACGAGTCCCGCGGGAAGAACGACTGGTTCGACCTCGGCTTCGAGATCACCATCGAGGGCAAGCAGATCGCCTTCGCCTCCCTGTTCACGGCCCTGGCCCAGGGGAAGTCGCGGCTGCTGATGCCCGATCGCACGTACTTCTCCCTGGAGAACCCAGCCTTCGATGCGCTGCGCGAGCTGATCGCCGAGGGCGAGGCGCTGGCCGAGTGGGATCCCGACCAGCAGTCGATCTCGAAGTACCAGGTCGACATCTGGAACGAGCTCGAGGAGATCGCCGACGAGGCCGTGTCCTCCGACGCCTGGCAGCGCAGCGTCGGTGCCCTGCAGGCGGGCGTCGATCTCACGCCGCCGCAGCCGCCGCGCGGGCTGACCGCCGATCTGCGCCCGTACCAGCGCGACGGCTTCGCCTGGCTCGCCTTCCTGTACGAGCATTCCCTGGGCGGAGTGCTGGCCGACGATATGGGCCTGGGCAAGACCGTCCAGACCCTCGCGCTGATCGCCCATGCGCACGAGCGTGCCGGGACCGGCTCGGACGCCGCCTCCTCCGCGCTGCCACCGTTCCTGGTGGTCGCGCCGGCGTCCGTGGTGGGCGTGTGGCGCTCCGAGGCGGAGCGGTTCACCCCGGGCCTGGATCTGCGGGTCGTCGACCGCACCCGTCGGGCTCGCGGCACCGACCTCGCCGAGGTGGCCGCCGGCGCCGACGTGCTGGTCACCAGCTACACGGTGCTGCGGATCGATGCCGAGGAGTTCGCCGAGCAGGAGTTCGCGGGCATGGTGCTGGACGAGGCGCAGTTCGTGAAGAACCGCCGTGCCCGCACGCACCAGGCGGCGCGCGGCGTGCACGCCCCGTTCCGCCTGGCCATCACGGGTACGCCGATGGAGAACTCGCTCGATGACCTGTGGTCGATCATGTCGCTGGCCGCGCCGGGACTGTTCGGCGCCGCCACCGCGTTCCGTCAGCGCTATACGACGCCGATCGAGAGCGGTGAGCATCCGGAGCGGATGGAGGTGCTGCGTGCCCGGCTGCGACCGTTCATGCTGCGCCGCACCAAGGATCTGGTCGCCAAGGAGCTCCCGCCCAAGCAGGAGCAGGTGTGGAAGGTCGAGCTCGCCGAGGATCACCGGGCGCTGTACGACTCCCTGCTCCAGCGCGAGCGCAAGAAGGTGCTGGGGCTGATCGAGGACGATCTGGACCGCAACCGCTTCATCGTGTTCCGCTCGCTCACGCTGCTGCGGATGATGGCGCTGGATCCGGGCATCGTCGATGCGCAGGAGCATCGGGACGTGCACAGCTCGAAGCTCGCCGCGCTGTTCGACCAGCTCGAGGAGGTCCTCGGCGAGGGGCACAAGGTGCTGCTGTTCAGCCAGTTCACCTCCTACCTGCACCGGGTCGCCGAGCAGCTGGACCAGCGCGGCGTGGACTACGCCTACCTCGACGGCTCCACCCGCAATCGTGAGGCGGCGGTCCGCGGCTTCCGCGAGGGGAACGCTCCGGTGTTCCTGATCTCCCTCAAGGCCGGCGGCTTCGGACTCACCCTGACCGAGGCGGACTACGTCTTCCTGCTGGATCCGTGGTGGAACCCCGCCGCGGAGAACCAGGCCGTCGACCGCGCCCACCGCATCGGCCAGGAGCGCCACCTGATGGTCTATCGGATGGTCGCCGAGGACACCATCGAGGAGAAGGTGCTCGCGCTGCAGCAGAAGAAGGCGGACCTGTTCGACGCCCTGACCGACTCCGGGTCGGCGTTCCGCGAGGGCATCACGGCCGATGACATCCGCGAGCTGCTCTCGTAGATCGCGCCGAGGCGGGCAGACCGGATCAGGCCTCGGTGCTGACCCAGTCGTAGGGCAGGAACTTCCCATCGATCCTGAGCACCACACGATCACCGCCGGGGTGCTTCCCGCGCTCGAGATCGATGCTGCAGTTGATGGCGCTCATGATCCCGTCGCCGAATTCCTCGTGGATGAGCGCCTTCAGCGCCGGCCCGTAGACCTGGATCAGCTCCTGGAAGCGGTAGATCGTGGGGTCGCTGAGGATCTCGGGGTCGACGGTCCGATACGGCTGGCGCGTCAGGGCTGCCACCAGGTCCGGCTCCAGTCCCAGCGCCTCGCCGAGGATCTCCGCCTCGGCGGCGGGGACGGGCTGGGCGCCGAGCACGGCCGAGGCCAGCCAGACGCGCGGCCGCCCGGTGCGCTCGGCGAGGTCCGTCCAGGTCACCCCGAGCTCACGTCGTTTCTCGTCGATCAGCTCGCCGGCCACGCGCTTGCTCACGAGTCCGCGCCCGCTCCCCTGCCCCGTTCCGCCGCCGGTCTCCGTCTGATCACTCATCACCGCAATGTCCTCTCGTCCTGAGGGAGCGTCTCCCGCTCCCGCCGCCCACGTCGCCGACTCCGTCGCACCCGCACCTGGGCGGGACGCGCAGGCGATCGACGATCCGCGCACGGACGCTCCGCGCACGAGTCCGATCCTGCGCGAACCGTCCGGCCACCGCTCCGGGAGACGGCCGCGGCGGACACCGGGGTCACGGTCCGGTAACCCGACGCCGTGGGAATGACTCGTCATCGCCGCCGCCTGCACAGTGGGCGGTGGACGTCAGGGGCGGGCTCAGGGCCGGGGAGGGCGCGCGCCGGGGCGCAGAGTGCACGGAGGGAGACCGAGGGGTCCGAATATGTCGCGAGGGCCGGAACGGCCTCGCCATATGTCGCGAGGGCCGGAACGGCCTCACCCGCTCCGGTCGCTCCACTCCGCTCTCGCGGCACCGTACCGGCCGACGGGACGCTCGAGGGTGGCACCGTCGATCCGCAGCGGCGGCGGGACGGCGTCGAGGACGCCCTCGGCCGACGGGACCCTCACCCGCGGCACGTCGAGCGCGGCCGGCTCCCGGGGCGGCGGCGGGGTCGCGGCGAGCAGCGTGCGGGCGGCGCCGAGCAGGCTCACGCGCACCGTGTGGGCGCGTGCCCGGGCGAGCGCCTCGAGCACGTGGGCGGCCATGAGGTGCCCGCTGCTGTGGTCCAGGGCCTGGACAGGAAGCGCCCCGGGCCGGTCCGGCGAGCCGCAGGCGGCCGCGATCCCGGTGGCCGCCTGGACGATGGAGTCGAACCCGGCTCGCGAGCCCCAGGGACCGGCCTCGCCCCAGGCGGAGAGGGTGACGATGACGGCCTGTGGGGCGAGCTGCTCGAGGGCTTCGTCGCCGAGTCCGAATCGGTCGAGAGCGCCGGGGCGGTACCCGCTGAGGATCACGTCCGCCGACGAGGCCAGGGCGCGCACCCGATCCGCCTCGCGACGGAGATCGATCTCGACGGACCGCTTGCCCATCCCGGTGGAGAGGTACTGGTCGAGGATCTCCGGACGCTGCGGCGGGTCCACGCGGAGCACGTCGGCCCCGAGGCAGGCCAGGAGCTGCGAGCAGGTGGGGCCGGCGATCACGCGGGTCAGATCGAGGACCCGGATCCCGCGGAGCAGTTCCCGCGGGGCGGCGGTGCGGGACAGCACGGGCCGGTCCCCGCGGTCGTGCCTCTCGGACCACGGCGCCGAGGCCGTGGCCAGACTGTGCGGATGCCGCGCCCAGTCCGCCCGGGACCGCACGGCGACCGAGATCCCCCCGGCCGCGCAGACAGCCTCCTCCAGTTCCTCCGCGCCGAGTCGACGCGCCGTGCGGTCGAGCTGGGCGCGATCCGAGACGGAGAGCGCTGAGCGGATGGCAGCCGCGTGATGCGGGTAGTTCCCGTGCAGCCGCACCCAGCCGTCACGGGCGGCGACAAGTCCGGACAGCTCTGCCCAGGCCTCGGGTGCACGGCCGTCGACGCGCAGATTCTCGAAGGACGCGAACGACGCGGCGACCAGTGCGGGCGTGGTGTCGACAGTGACATCCAGGCCGCGGGTGATGGCGACCTCCTGCGCCGCGTCCCGTACCCGGGCGACGGCCGTCCAGGCGAGATGCTCGACGTCGAAGGGGCCGCTCCACCATCGCCGTGGCACGAACTCCATGCCGTGAGGATAGTCCGTGGCCCCGACGCCTGTGGTCCGACGGCGGGCTCTCGTCGGGGGCGAACGCAACGATGCCCCTCGACCACATGGGTCGAGGGGCATCGTGTGCGCGGATCCGGCGGCGAGGTCGCGAATCAGCAGCGCGGGATGATCAGCGCTTGGAGTACTGCGGCGCCTTGCGGGCCTTCTTCAGTCCGGCCTTCTTGCGCTCGATGATGCGAGCATCGCGCTTGAGGAAGCCGGCCTTCTTCAGGGTCGGGCGGTTGTGCTCGGCGTCGATCTCGTTCAGCGCACGGGCCACGCCGAGGCGCACGGCCCCGGCCTGACCGGAGGGGCCGCCGCCGGTGAGGCGGACGACGACGTCGAAGCGGCCCTGGAGGTCGAGGACCGTGAACGGGTCGTTGACCTCCTGCTGGTGCAGCTTGTTCGGGAAGTAGTTCTCCAGGCTGCGGCCGTTGATGGTCCACTGGCCGGAGCCGGGGATCAGACGGACGCGGGCGACGGCCTGCTTGCGGCGACCGGTGCCGTAGCCCGGGGCGGTGGCGGACTGGCCGCTGCCGACCGGGGCTTCGCCGGTGGATTCGGTGGTGAAGGACGACGGGACGTTCTCGTCCGTCTCCTCGGTCACGGCCTCGAGGGACTCGGGGGTGGTCTCAGTCACGGTTCTCCTTGGTTCTTCCGTGCGGCAGGGCGGAGTGGCGGGAGCCCCCGCTTACTGCGCCACCTGGTCGATGGTGAAGGGGACGGGCTGCTGAGCGCTGTGAGGATGCTCCGAACCCGAGTAGATCTTGAGCTTCTTGAGCTGCTGCTCGGCGAGCTTGTTCTTGGGGAGCATGCCGCGCACGGCCTTCTCCACCGCCCGCTCAGGGCGGTTCTCGAGCAGCTCGGAGTAGGGGATGCCGCGGAGACCGCCGGGGTAGCCGGAGTGGCGGTAGGCCAGCTTCGCCTCCCGCTTGTTGCCGGTCAGCGCGACCTTGTCAGCGTTGATGATGATCACGAAGTCGCCCGCATCCATGTGGGGTGCGAAGACCGGCTTGTGCTTTCCCCGGAGGAGCTGTGCAGCCTGGGAAGCGAGCCGGCCGAGGACGACATCCGTTGCGTCGATGACGTACCAGGAACGCTCGACATCGTCGGGCTTCGGGGTGAACGTACGCACTCGTGCCTTCTTCTCTCGTCATGGTGCCCAGGCGGCGGGACGCCGTCCAGGCACGGTTCGATGGACCGTGGGCACGCTTCCTTCGGGTAAAAGCATGGCCCTGTCGCTGCGCCCGTCCCGCTCCGCTCACGAGGCGACGGCGGTCCTGGATGTGTGTGAGATGCCCTTATCGCGCCGGGCGTGAGATATCGGCTGCGGAGTCGGGCACACATCGAGGCACAACGACCGCCAACAATACTGCGAACCAGCTGGCAGCGTCAACGCACAGAGGGCTGGTCCGGGGTGTGATCTCCGGCTCCGTCACGCATCCGGGCTGCGCCGGCGGAAGTGCCCCGGCGGGCGCGCGCGAGAGCCGCTCGAGCCGCCAGTTCCTCATCGGGCGGGTACGCGACGTGGTCGAGGGTCAGGCCCTGCGGCGGGCACATCGGCGCCGACCCGGCGCCGTCCCGTCGGGCGGCCTCCCGGGTGCGCGCGGAGAGCACCCGCGAGGGCCACTCCGCGTCCCGTCGGCCCTCCCCCACGCCGATCAGCGCACCGACCAGCGAGCGCACCATGTGGTGGCAGAAGGCGTCGGCGACGACGGTCGCCACGACCAGGCCCTCGTCGGCCCGGCCGATGTCGGGACGCTCCCAGTGGAACTCCCGCAGGGTGCGGATGGTGGTGGCGCCCTCCCGGGGACGGCAGAAGGAGAGGAAGTCGTGCTCGCCCAGCAGCGGCCGGCTCGCCTCGGTCATGGCGTCGATGTCGAGCCGGCGGCGGTGGCGCAGCACGTCGCGACGCAGCGGGTCGTGGACGGCGGGACCGTCGGAGATGCGGTAGCGATAGCGGCGCCACAGCGCGCCGAACCGGGCATCGAAGTCGGAGGGGACCTCGCGGGCGACGTGGACGACGACGTCGGGCGGCAGCACCCCGGCCAGCCGTGTCACGAGAGAGTCTGCGGGGCTGCGATCGGAGCGGCCGGGCATGGTCGCCAGGACCGTGTCGGGCACGTCGAGATGGCAGACCTGGCCGCGGGCGTGCACGCCCGCGTCGGTGCGGCCGGCGACGGTGACCCGCAGCTCGCGGCGAGCGATCTGGGCCAGAGCCGCCTCGAGCTCGCCCTGGACGGTGCGACGGCCGGGCTGGGCGGCCCAGCCGTGGAAATCGGTGCCGTCGTAGGAGAGGTCCAGCCGCAGCCGGGTGGTCGGTTCCTCCGGCGTCGCGGCGCGGGTCGGTTCCGGGATCGCGGCGGGCATGGAGCCGATCGTAACGGCGCGATGCCCGAGGGCGGGCACCGGAGCCCCGGGAGGGCGGCGGGTCTCACCCAGCCATGTCGCAGTGCGGGCACGGGCCCGGGCGCAGGCCCCGCTGGGTACCCTGACCCGCGTGAAGATCCTCGTCATCGGCTCCGGAGGCCGCGAGCACGCGATCATCCGTCGCCTCGCCGCCGACCGCCCCGCCCCCGAGCTGCACGCCGCCCCCGGCAACCCCGGGATCGGCCGGCTCGCCACCTGCCACGACGTCGCCGTCGGCGATCTCGAGGCCCAGGTGGAGCTGGCCCGCACCCTGGACCCGGACCTGGTGGTGATCGGCCCCGAGGCCCCGCTGGTCGCCGGTGCCGCCGATCAGCTGCGCGAGGCCGGCTTCACGGTCTTCGGCCCGTCGGCCGCGGCCGCCCGCCTGGAGGGCTCGAAGTCCTGGGCGAAGGAGATCATGGCCGCCGCGGGCGTGCCCACCGCCGCCTCCGTGACGGTCACCGCGATCGACCAGCTCGAGGCCGGCTTCGACCGGACCAACCCGCTCGGCGACCTGCCCTACGTGGTCAAGGCCGACGGGCTCGCCGCAGGCAAGGGCGTCGTGGTCACCCGTGATCGCTCGGAGGCGACGGCACACGGCCGGAGCGTTCTCGACGCCGGCGGCACCGTGGTCCTCGAGGAGTACCTCGAGGGCCCCGAGGTCTCCCTGTTCTGCCTCAGCGACGGCACCGACGTGGTGGCGCTGGCTCCCGCCCAGGACTTCAAGCGGGCCCTGGACGGCGACGAGGGACCGAACACGGGCGGCATGGGCGCCTACTCCCCGCTCCCGTGGGCTCCCGAGGGACTTGCCGACGAGGTCGTGCGCACCGTCGCCCGCCCCACCATCGACGAGCTCGCCTCCCGCGGGATCCCGTTCGTCGGCGTGCTCTACTGCGGCCTCGCGCTCACCCCGCTGGGCGTGCGCGTGGTCGAGTTCAACGCCCGTTTCGGGGACCCCGAGACCCAGGTGGTCCTCGAACGTCTCGCCTCTCCCCTGGCCCCGCTGCTGCTGTCCGCCGCACGCGGCGAGCTGGCCGGCGCGGACCCGCTGCAGTGGCGCGAGGACGCAGCGGTCACCGTGGTGGTCGCCTCCGCCGGGTACCCCGCGGCGGCGCGCACCGGTGACGTGATCAGCGGGATCGAGGACGCCGAACGAGCGGGGGCCCACGTGATCCACGCCGGCACCGCCCTCGGCGAGGACGGCCGCCTGGTCAGCGCCGGCGGGCGCGTGCTGACCGTCGTCGGCACCGGCGCGGACCTCACCGCGGCCCGCGAGGTCGCGCTCGCGGGCGCCGAGGCGATCGAGCTCGAGGGCGCGTACCACCGCACCGACATCGCCCGCGACGCGGCCGAGGCGCAGGGACCCGCCGCGTGAGCGCCGCCTCGTCCGCCCCGCTGCTCGAGGCTCCGCCGCTGGAGGGCTGGGACCACGCCTTCAGCGGCAAGGTCCGCGAGCTGTACGTGCCCGCGGGCACCGATCCGGCGCGCGCCACCGAAGTGCTGGTGGTCGCCACCGACCGGATCAGTGCCTACGACCACTCGCTGCAGCCCGGCATCCCCGACAAGGGTCGCCTGCTCACCGGGATCAGCATGTTCTGGTTCGAGCAGCTGGCCGACCTCGTCCCCCACCATGTGCTCTCCGCGGCGGAGGTCCCCGAGCCCGTGGCCGGGCGGGCGCTGCGGTGCCGCGGCCTGGACATGGTGCCGCTGGAGTGCGTGGCCCGTGGCTACCTCACCGGCTCCGGGCTGGCGGACTACCGGGCCGGCGGATCCGTCGGCGGGCACGTGCTGCCGACCGGCCTGGTCGAGGCCTCGCGACTGGATCCGGCGATCTTCACCCCCTCGACGAAGGCCGAGGCCGGGGAGCACGACGAGAACATCACCGTCGCCCAGGCGCGCGACCTGCTGGGGGCCGAGCTCGTCGATCAGCTGGAGACGCTGACCCTGGCGATCTACGAGCGGGCCCGCGACATCGCCGGCGAGCGCGGCATCCTGCTGGCCGATACCAAGCTCGAGTTCGGCCGCTCCCGCCACGACGGCACCCTCATGCTCGGCGATGAGGTCCTCACGCCCGACTCCAGCCGCTTCTGGGCGGCCGCCGACTACGCCGAAGGCCGCCCGCAGCCGAGCCTGGACAAGCAGTTCGTGCGGGACTGGCTCACCTCGCCCGCCTCCGGCTGGCATCGCGGCACCAGCACGCCGCCCCCGGAGCTGCCCGCCCAGGTCGTCGAGCAGACCCGGGCACGCTACGTGGAGGCCTACGAGAGACTCACCGGCCGGACGTTCTGAGGGTCAGTCCTCGACCAGCGGGACGAACCGGAAGCCGCCGTGCTCGGTGTCCAGCACGTCCTCGCCGCGCTTCTCGAGGCGATGCATCGTCGTTCGCACCGGGATCACCATCACGCCGTGATCGGCCAGCTGCTCGAGCAGGGCCGGTGGGACCTCCTGCGCCTCGGCGGAGACCAGGATGCGATCGAACCGACCGTCCTCCGGTGCGCCGAGCACGCCGGGGCGGGCCGGGCGGATCTCCGCCTCGCCCTCCGGGGCCGCCTCGGCGAGGGCGCGCCGGGCCGGTTCGATGAGACCCTCCTGGCGCTCGACCCCGATCACGCGCCCCTCGCCGCCGACCAGGTGCGCGAGCAGCGCCGTGGTCCAGCCCGACCCGGCACCGAGGTCGAGCACGCGGTGACCGGGACGCACATCGAGCAGCCGGAGCATGGCCGCCACCGTGTAGGGCTGGGAGTTCGTCTGGCCGTGGCCGATCGGCAGCGGCGCGTCCTGACCGGCGAACCCGCGCAGCTCCTCGGGGAGGAAGGGGACGCGCGGCACGGCCTCGAACGCCTCGTCCACGCGATCCCGTCGACCGCCGGTATCTGCTCGGCCCAGGCCCTCCATGCCGTCCATCGCCTCCGCGCCGTCCGTGCCGGTGTCGTCGTCGGGTGTCATGACGTTCCCTCCTGATGGATACGGATCACGCGAGCGCCCTCAGCTCGCGGGAACCTCGACCACACCGTCCTCGGGCCAGTCGCGCACCTCGGTGCCCTCGGGCGCGAGATTCGAGGACTGGCGCAGGTAGATGGGCCGGCCGACGTCGCTGGCCACGGCGTCGTGGACGGGCAGCGCGAGCCGTGGGCGCACGGCGCGCAGGAAATCGATGGTCTCGGCCATCTTCGACCACGGCGCGACGACCGCGAAGGCCAGCGCGTCGATGCCGTGGAACTCCTGGACGGGCTCCAGGGAGTCGCCGGTGATGCCCAGACGCGGCTCGCCGTCGGCGGTGAGCACGAGACCGGTGTTGCCCACCCGCGGGATGTCGGGGTGGATGATCGCGTGATCGCCGCCGACGGCCTGGACGCGCAGCGAGGCGTGGTCACCGACGGGCCCGAACTCGTGCGCGGTACCGGCGCTCAGCGCCAGCACCTTCTCCGCCTCGACCGCCGGGGCGCCCTCGGCGGGTTCGGCGAGCTGCTTCGCGGTCGCGGGCTCGGCGATCACGATCGCCTCGGAGGCGTGGGAGAGGACCTCCGCGAGCAGTCGGCGGTCGACATGATCGGGGTGCTGGTGGGTGATGGCGACCGCGTCGATCCTCGACAGCAGGTCGGCCTCCAGCCCCCGGACGGCCTCACCGCTGAAGCCGCCCGGATCGACCAGCACCGTGCGTCCCGCGACGTCGATGAGCAGGCACGAGTGGACGAGGTGACGGATCTTCATCGCTGCCTCCCGGCATCAGGGTCCTCGGACCCCTCGAATCTAACGCCGCACGCGGGCCGTGCACAGGGGCCGGGCGAGATCGCGGCGCTCCCGTCGGGCCGACGGCGGACCCGTTCGACCGGGCCCGGGGCATCGGCCGCGCGCTCCCTCAGCCGCGCGCTCCCTCCTCGGAGCGGTCCAGGAGGCCCTCGTCCTCCCGGATGGCGGCGAGGGCGATGTCGCGGTAGCCGACCTCCTCGAAGAACACGGTCAGACGGTCCGGTTCCGCGGCCATCACCGTGCCCCTGCCGAACTCCCGATGGACCACGGCGGTCTCGGCCGGGAAATCGTCCGGCCGCTGCGCCTGTTCCTCCTGAAGCTCCTCGGCACCCGTGCTCTCGCAGACGTCGCACGCGCCGCAGTACGCCTCGGCGTCCTCCCCGAAGTAGGTCAGCAGCGCGCGGCGCCGGCAGGAGGTGGTTTCGGCGTAGGCGCGGATACGTTCGATTCGGGAGTCGTCGATCGCCTCGCGGGTCTCCGTCTGGTCCGAGGCGGCCCGCTCGGCCTCATCCGCGCTGATCCCGCTGCGGGCGCGGAGCCCGTCCCGGCGCACGGTGATGGTGCCGCTGTGCTCGAGCAGGTTCGTGACGCGCTTCTGGGCGCGTGCGGACAGGCCGGTGTGCTCGCGCAGCGCGGCGGGCCGGATCGGACCGTGCTCCGCGATCGCGGCGAAGACGGTGCGCACGTCCTCGGAGGCGGGGGCGCCGCCGGCGAAGTAGCGCTGCATCCCGAGGTCCTCGGGGCGGTAGTGCAGGTGGATGGTGGCGGGCTCGCCGTCGCGCCCGGCGCGACCGATCTCCTGGTAGTAGCTGTCCAGCGAGCCGGGGACCTGGGCATGGACCACGTATCGGACGTCGGGCTTGTCGATGCCCATCCCGAAGGCTGACGTCGCCACCACCACGTCGAGCTCTCCGGCGAGAAACTGCTCGTGGATCGCGTCACGGTCCCGGGCGCGGCGGCCGGCGTGATACGCCGCGGTGGTCAGACCACGCTCGGCGAGCTCGGCGGCGCAGGTCTCGGTGTCCCGGCGGGTGCCGGTGTACACCAGGCCGGTCCCCGGCAGCGAGGCGACCTGCTCGAGCACCGCCTGGTGCTGCTCGTCGGGGTCGCTGTGATGGGTCGCGGCGAGGTGCAGGTTGGGGCGGTCGAAGCTCTGGACCACCTCGACCGGATCGTCCATGCCGAGCCGGTCGATGATGTCGGCCCGCGTATCCGGGGACGCGGTCGCAGTCAGCGCGACCACGGCCGGATGGCCGAGGCGGCGGATCGTCTCCCCGAGGGCGAGGTAGTCGGGCCGGAAGTCATGGCCCCACGCCGAGACGCAGTGCGCCTCGTCCACGGCGATCAGGGAGACCTCGGCGCCGGCCAGGCGCTCGATCGTGTCCTCCCGGGCGAGCTGCTCCGGGGCGAGGAAGAGGAAGGTGGCCGTGCCGTCGGCCAGCGCGTCCCACGCTGCTCGGACCCTTGAGACCGGCAGCGAGGAGTTCACGGCGACCGCTCGGCCCGGACCGAGCTCGGCCTCGAGGCCCTCGACCTGGTCGGCCTGCAGGGCGACCAGCGGCGAGATGACCAGGGCAGTGCCCTGCCGCATCACGGCCGGCACCTGGTAGATCGCCGACTTCCCGTGCCCGCTCGGCATCACGGCCAGCACGTCCCGGCCCTCGGCCACGGCCGTCATCGCCTCGTCCTGGCCCTCGCGCAGCTCCTGCAGGCCGAACACGTCCCGGGCCGTGCTCCGCACCGACGTCTCGGACTCCTGCATCGTCTCCCCCGTCGTCATTGTGGCCATCTCGCCCTCTCCGCTCCGCGCCACCGCGGCCATTGTTCACCTCTCCGCGCATCGGGCACCGGACGCTCGGTAGGCCCCACCCGGCTACGATGGAGACGATGGGGCCGGATGCCAGCTGCCTGCCGGCATCGCCGCCCCGTCCCGGTGCATGCACTGCGGACGGGAAGGCCCCGGTCCCCCGCTCCGCCCGCCGTACGGCGGCCGCCGTCCCCAGGAGAATGCCGATGCCACGCGTCGTGGTCCATGTCATGCCGAAGCCGGAGATCCTCGACCCGCAGGGCAAGGCCGTCGCCGCCGCCCTGCCGCGGCTGGGCTTCACGTCCATCAGCTCGGTGCGCCAGGGCAAGCGGTTCGAGCTCGAGGTCGACGGCGAGGTCACCGATGAGGTGCTCGCCTCCCTCCGCGAGGCGGCCACCACCTTGCTGTCCAATCCCGTGATCGAGGACGTCGTCGCCCTCGAGGTCGAGGACGACCGGACCGCCGCGGAGGCTCAGGCCTGATGCGCGTCGGCGTGGTGACCTTCCCGGGCACGCTGGATGATCGCGATGCCCTGCGGGCCGTGCGCCTGGCCGGCGGCGAGCCCGTCGCGCTCTGGCACGGCGAGGACTCCCTGCACGAGGTCGACGCCGTCGTGCTGCCCGGGGGCTTCTCCTACGGCGACTATCTGCGCGCCGGGGCGATCAGCCGGTTCTCCCCCGTCATGGAACGTGTCGTGGACGCGGCGCGCGGCGGCATGCCCGTCCTGGGCATCTGCAACGGCTTCCAGGTCCTGTGCGAGGCCCACCTGCTGCCCGGTGCCATGATCAAGAACGCCCACCGCACCTTCCTGTGCCGTGACCAGCCGCTCCGCGTCGAGAACACGCGCACCGCCTGGACTGGCGCGTTCGAGCAGGGCGAGGTGATCCGGATCCCGCTGAAGAACCAGGACGGCCAGTACGTCGCCGACGAGCGCACCCTGGACGAGCTCGAGGCGGAGGGGCGCGTCGTCTTCCGCTACACCGCCGGCGCCACCCACGGCCCGGCCGGTTTCGAGGCCAACCCCAACGGCTCCCGCCACGACATCGCCGGCATCACCAATGCCGCGGGCAACGTCGTGGGCCTGATGCCGCACCCCGAGCACGCCGTCGAGGCCGGCTTCGGGCCCGACGAGCCCGGAGCGGGCACCCGCACCGGCACCGACGGGCTGGGCCTGTTCACCTCGGTGCTGGGCAGCCTCGTCGCCTGAGACCGGGGATGCTCAGGCGCGCGTCGCCGAGAGCACGGTGAAGCGCCGGTCGCGGGCCTGCTGACGCACCGGCCCGACGCGTTGCTCCACTTCCGGCCGATAGCGCAGGTAGGAGTTGTGGACGAACCACAGCTGTCCGCCCGGCCGCAGCACTCGTGCCGCCGCATCCAGCAGCCCGTGCACCAGGGTGGCGTCGATGGCGGTGCCGGCGTGGAACGGCGGGTTCAGCACGACCAGGTCCGCGGTGCCGTCGGCCACCCGGGACAGGGATGCATCCCAGGTCACCGCGATGCTCTCCCGAGTGAGGCCGTTCGCGGCCAGGGTCGCCCGCGTGGAGGCGACGGCGTCGGCATCGTCGTCGCTGGCCAGCACCCGCGCCGCGGGCAGCGCCGCCGCAAGATAGGCGGTCAGCAGCCCGTTGCCGCTGCCCAGATCGATCGCGCTGATCGTGGCGGCGGCATCGGGTTCCCCGGCTGGGCCCGTCGCTCCCGGCAGGCTGCGGTCCAGGGCCTCGAGCAGCAGCAGGCTGCCGGCATCGGCCGAGGCCCCGCCGAACACTCCCCCGATGCCGCGCACCGCGAGGTCGCGCTCCTGGCCGCGCACCCGGACCCGCGCGATGCCGGTCGCCGTCGCGGCCGGTTCGATGTGCTCGCGGGGAGAGGACGCGACCAGAGTCCGGGACTTCCCCAGGCCCCGCGAGGCGTGGACCTCGGCGAAGACGCGGGCGAGCACCTCGTTCTGGCTGCGGGTCATGTGCTTGACGCGGCCCCCGGCGACCAGCGTGACCTCGCCGGCCCCGGCGAGGTCCCGGCAGCGATGCTCGAGGTCGGCCAGAGCCTTCGGCAGTCGCATCAGGGCCAGGCGGGGCCGGGCCGAGACCGCCACGTCGGCGACCGGGATCGGGCGGTCGCCGCCGGGGACCTGGAGACGGCCCGCGGCGATCTCGTCGCGGAACCGGCGGCGGAGGGCGTCGGTCGTCGCGTACGAGCCGGCCCAGGAGATCACCGGCGCCGAGCCGTCGGCAGCCGCTTCGGCGTGCTCGGCGAGCGCCGCCGCGGTGAGCTCTCCCGTGGCGTCGTCGAGGACGAGCACGGGGCCGGGACCGGAGAGCCCCTGCTCGTCGGCCGCCGTCCGCAGGATCACCCGGTCGGTCTGGTCGGGGCCGCCGGAGGCGGCCGGGGCGGGCCGATCAGCCGGGGCGGGCCGATCAGCGGGAGCAGGCGTGCTCACGTCGGCACGGGATCCGCCGTGGTCGGGGTCGGGATGTGTCATGGGGTGCTCCGTCATGCGGTGGGGCGGCCGGCTCGCCCGCGGGAACGCAGGCGACCGTTCGGCAGCTGTGGGGCCGGGATGGCCGGTGGGGTGTGCGGGGCGAAGGGGCCGAACTGCTCGTCCTCGGCGCCGAGGCCGCCGCGCTCACGGGCGATGCCGGCGATCGGGGCGTCCTCCAGACCGAGCTCGACGCCGATCTCGGCCTGGTAGCGGGCGCGGAACTGCTCGATCTCCTCATGGGTGCGGCCCACGAAGTTCCACCACATGATGATGTCCTCCCCCAGCGGCTCACCGCCGAGCAGCATCACGCGGAGGTCCTCCCCGTCGTCGGCGCGGAGCTCCAGGTGATCGGCGCCGTCGGGCAGCACCGCGAGCTCGCCGCGGCCCGCGTCGAGGGAGCGCGCCCCGGTGCGCAGCAGCGCCCGGCCGCGGTCGACGAGCACGCCGTGCTCGTGGCCGGGCTCGAGGTCGAGGCGCAGGGACGCGCCGGCGCCCAGATCGATCTGCGCCATCGACAGCTCGGTGTCGGTCCTCAGCGGGCTGTGGTCCTCGAGCACGTCGCCGGCCTCGTCCACCGCTCGCAGGCGCCCCATGCCCACCCGTATCCGAGCCGTGTCGGTGGCGCGCGGGGCGGGGGTGTGCATCGCGAACTCGCGGGTGGTGAAGCGGGTGCGTTCGGGCAGGGCGTACCAGAGCTGGACGCCGTGCAGGACGGTGGTGTCGTTGGTGGAGAACTCCGAGTGGGTGATGCCCGCTCCGGCGGCCATCATGTCGACGTCGCCGGGGCGCACCAAGGCGTGGCTGCCGATCGAGTCCCGATGCGTGATCGCGCCCTCGAACAGCCACGACACGGTCGCCAGCCCCGTATGCGGATGCCGCGCCACCTGCATGCCGCCGCCGGTGGAGACGTCGTCGGGCCCGAAGTGGTCGGCGAAGCACCATGCGCCGATCAGCGAGGTCTCCTTCGCGGGCAGGGTGCGGTGCACGCTCATCCCCCGCGGCCCGCCCAGGGGGACCTCCCGTGGGCTGAGCAGGAGGAAGTCGGTCAGCGGGCTCATGGGTCGAGTCTAGGCGGGCGGAGCCCGAACAGAGCCCGGCCCGATCCGGTCCCCTGACGGTGCTCCCCGTGCCGGGGTCCGTACGCTGAGGCCATGACTCTCCCCGTCCTCGTCGACTGCGACACCGGGATCGACGACGCGATCGCCCTGACCTACCTCGCCGGCCATCCCGACGTCCGGATCGCGGGGGTCGTCTCGAGCGCCGGCAACGTCGAGGTCGCGGCCGTCCACCGCAACAACCTGGTCCTGGCCGAGCTGCTCGGCATCGACGCCCCGGTCTCCCGTGGGGCGGCCGCCCCGCTGACCGCCGACCTGATGACGGCCGACGACACCCACGGCCCCCAGGGACTCGGCCATGCGCATCTGCCGGAGCCGACGACCAGCGGCGACCCGCGCGAGGGCGCGCAGCTGTGGGTCGAGACGGCGCGGGCGCATCCGGGCGAGCTCGTCGGCCTGGTGCTCGGCCCGCACACGAACCTCGCCCTCGCCCTGGAACTGGACCCGGAGCTGCCCCGTCTGCTGCGGAGGCTGCACATCATGGGCGGGGCCATCAATCATCGCGGCAATACCGGCCCGACCAGCGAGTGGAACATCGCCGTGGATCCCGAGGCCGCACAGCAGGTGCTCGCGGCGTTCACCGGCGCCCCGCAACGGCCGGTGCTGGGCTCCCTCGAGGCCACGGAGACGGTCCGTTTCACCTCCGCGACCCTCAGCCGGCTCCAGGGGACCGCCGACCGCACCGGTCACCCGGTGGCCACGATCCTGGTCGACGCGCTGCGCTGGTACTTCGAGTTCCATCAGGCCGACGGGTTCGGCTGGATGGCGCACGTCCACGACCCGCTGGTGGCCGCTCATGCGGCCACCGGTGATTTCGCGCGCACGAGACCGCTGGCGGTGGATGTGGAGCTGACCGGCATGCTGACCAGGGGACAGACCGTCGGCGACGAGCTGGGCCGGTGGGGACGCGCACCGAACGTGGACGTGCTGACGGACGTGCGTCCCGAGGAGTTCATCGACCACCTGCTCCACGTGCTGCAGGAGGCTCTGAGCGGCGGGAGCCGGTCGCTCTGAGCGGCGGGGACGGAACGCTCAGCCCAGCGTCGTGACCTCCACTTCGAAGCAGCGGCGCGGCCCCTTCCCCGAGGACGCCGCGCGCCAGCCCACGCAGCGGACCGAGCCGCTCTCGTCGTGATCCTCATAGGCCACCAGCACGGTGCCCGGCAGCGTGACCGGCGCGTCGAAGGAGACGTCCCAGCGCAGCGGGCGGGAGAGGTCCATGCGTGACTCGGTGAAGGCACGCGAGGCGGTGTACATCCCGTGCGCGATCGCCCGCGGGAAGCCGAACGCCCGGGCGCTGAGGGCCGAGAGATGGATCGGGTTGACGTCACCGGAGACCGCGGCGTAGCGGCGGCCGGTGTCTGCCGGCAGCCGCCAGCGCCCGGTCGGCCGCGGCGGCTCGAAGTCCCGGCGCGCGGTGGGTTCGCCGGAGCTCCCGCCGCCCTGGTCGCGGTCGCCGTCCGCCGCGCCGTCGCCCTTGGCCAGGTAGGTCGAGACGTCCGTGGCGATGATCTCGCCGTCCTGGCCGAGGATGGTGGAGACGGCCTCGAACGTGCGGCCCTTGCGGTGGGGCCGCAGGTCCCTGACCCGGCACTCGACGTCCACCAGCTCCCCGACCCGCACCGGGCGGTGCTGGAGGACCTGGTTGCGCAGATGGACCAGGCCCAGCAGCGCGAAGGGGAAGTCGCGCCGGGCCATCAGGGCGAGGGAGACCGGGAAGGCGAGGACGTGCAGCACGCCGGGGTGGACGAGATCCGTGGCCGGCCCGCCCAGAAGATGGTCGAAGTCGCGGGCGCGCTCGGCGTCCAGTCGCACGCCGCGCACCCGGTAGGCGACCTCGGGGAGAGCCGCAGGGGCGGCCGCGCCCGCCGCGCTCCTCGAGCCCCGGGGACTCCGCGGGCCTCGCGCGCGGCCGCGGTTCGAGCGAGGATCCAGCGCGGCGGCGTACACGGCGGGGAACGAGGGGACGTCGGCGAGGTCCTTGACCCGCTCGCGGGAGGGCTCGGACGAGGCGGAGGTCATAGCGCTCACCTCCCCACCAGGTTCTGTCCGCACACCCGCAGCGTCTCGCCGCGGAGGCCCCCGGCCTCGGCGGAGGACAGGAACGAGATCGCCTCGGCCACGTCCACCGGCAGGCCGCCCTGCTGCAGGGAGTTCAGACGCCGGGCGACCTCCCGGGAGACCGCCGGCATCCGCGCGGTCATCTCCGTCTCGATGAACCCGGGGGCGACGGCGTTCGCCGTGCCGCCGACGGGCTCCAGGCGGGCGGCGAGCGCCTCGACGAAGGCGATCACGCCGGCCTTGGAGGCCGCATAGTTCGTCTGACCCCGGTTGCCGGCGATCCCGCTGGTCGAGGCCAGCGAGACCACGCGAGGCTGATCGCCGAGCACATCACCGGCCTCGATCAGTGCCTCGGTGAGGGTGATCTGGCTGGCGATGTTCACCGCGAGCACGGGGTCCCACTTCTGCGGGGTCATGTTGGCGAAGAGCTTGTCGCGGGTGATGCCGGCGTTCAGCACCACCGCGTCCAGCACCAGGGAGCGCTCGCGCAGGAACGAGATCAGCCGGTCCCCGGCGCCGTCGGAGGTGACGTCGAGCTGGATCGGCACGGCGCGGAGCTCATTGGCCAGACGGGAGAGCTCGGTGCCGGCGGCGGGCACGTCCAGGACCACGAGCCGGGCGCCGTCGGCCGCAAGGGTGCGGGCGATGGCCGCGCCGATGCCGCGGGCGGCGCCGGTGACCAGGGCGGTGCGTCCGGCCAGCGGCGCGGCGGCGTCCCCGGTGGCCGAGCCGGCCTCGCGGGAGACGGTGAGGAACTGGCCGGCGACGAAGGCGCTGCGGGCCGAGAGCAGGAACCTCAGGGCGCCCGTCACGCCCGGCGCGTCCAGGCCGACCCCGTCCGCGACCAGGACGCCGTTGGCGGTGGCCCCGCCGCGCATCTCGTGGGCGAGCGAGCGCAGGAACCCTTCGACCCCGCCACGGGCGGCGTCACGGGCCGGGTCCTCGCCGCGCGCGGGCCGGGAGATCGTCACCACGCGGGCGCCGGGCGCGAGCGAGCGCATCGCGCCGGCCAGGGGCAGCAGGATCCGGCCGAGGTCCGAGGGGGTGGAGACCTCGTCGAGCACGGCGACCACGGAGCCGACGGTGCGCAGCTCCTCGAAGCGGCGCCGGACATCGGCTCCCCAGGACAGCAGCAGGTGCGCCACGGCGTCGGCGCCCTCCGATTCCCCGAGCACGACGACCGGCCCCAGCACCGGTTCGGGCCGGTCGCCGCGGCGCGGCAGCGGCGCGGGCCGGGGCAGGCCGGCGCGGGAGGCGATGAACCTGCCCGGGCCGGAGCGGACGAAGCGGGTGTAGGCGTCGGTCATGAGTCCTCCAGGAGGCGTGGGGCGCGCTCGGCGGCGCCGGGGCGGGGTCGATGCGCGGCCGGGCCGGCGCATGACCGGGCCGGCGCGCGGGCGGATCAGGGCGCGACGGACTCCAGCAGCGCGACGGTGCCCTGGCCGGCGGCGGCGCACACCGAGACCAGGCCGCGCTGGACGCGGCCGGTCTCCCGGGCTCGCTCGTCGAGAAGCTTCGCCAGGGTCGCCACGATGCGCCCGCCGGTGGCGGCGAAGGGGTGCCCGGCCGCGAGCGAGGAGCCGGCGACGTTGAGCTTGCTGCGGTCGATGGCGCCCAGCGCGCCGCCCCGGTCGAGCCGCTCGCGGCAGAACTCGTCGGACTCCCAGGCCTTCAGGGTCGCCAGCACGGTGGCGGCGAAGGCCTCGTGGATCTCGTAGAAGTCCAGATCCTGCAGGGTCAGGCCGTGGTCGTCGAGCAGCTCCGGCACCGCGTAGACGGGAGCCATCAGCAGCCCTTCCTGACCGTGGACGAAGTCGACCGCCGCGGTGCGGGCATCGACCACGCGGGCCAGCGGCCGCAGGCCGCGCTCGTCGGCCCATTCCCGGCTGCCCATCAGCACGGAGGAGGCGCCGTCGGTCAGGGGCGTCGAGTTCCCGGCCGTCATGGTCGGTTCGGCGACCTGCGGGGACTTCGTCCCGAAGACGGGCTTGAGCGAGGCGAGCTTCTCGAGCGACGAGTCCGGGCGGAGGTTCTGGTCGCGGGCGAGACCGCGGTACCCGGTGACCAGGTCGTCGAAGAAGCCGGCGTCGTAGGCCGCGGCCAGATGCTGATGGGAGGCGAGCGCGAGCTCGTCCTGGGCCTGGCGGTCGATGCCCCACTGAGCAGCGGTCAGAGCCATGTGCTCACCCATCGAGAGCCCGGTGCGGGGCTCGCCGTTGCGCGGCGGGACCGGGGCGAGGTCCGCCGGGCGGATCGCACCGAGTGCCTTGAGGCGCTGCACGGCGGTCTTGGCGGAGAACGCGCGGTGCAGGATCCGGCGCAGGCGCGGGGTGACCTCGATCGGGGAATCCGAGGCGGAGTCGACGCCGCAGGCGATCCCGGAGTCGATCTGTCCCAACTGGATCCGGTTGGAGATGTGGACGACCGTCTCCAGGCTGGTCGCGCACGCCTTGGACAGGTCGATCGCCGGGGTGCGGGGATCAAGCGGCGTGCCCAGCGCGCTCTCGCGGGTGAGGTTCAGGTCGCCGGCCAGCTTGAGGACCGCGCCCCCGGCGACCTCGCCGAGCTTCGCGCCCTGCAGGCCGAAGCGCGCCACCAGGCCCTCGAGGGTCGCGGTGAGCAGATCCTGGTTGGAGATGCCAGCGTAGGCGCCGCCGGCGCGGGCGAACGGGATGCGGTTGCCACCGAGGATCAGAGCCTCGCGCGGGAAATCATTCACTGCTGTGCACCTCTTCGTGGGACTCTTCGTCAGGGAACGTCTCGTCGGGTCGTCGGGAGACGCGGAACCAGATTCTGCGGAGAACTTTACCTAGGACCGCCGGTACTTGATACCGTAGGTTCCGTGAACGCGACGACGCAAGCCCCCGTGGACGGACGGTCGGCCCGCTGGGCCCAGCACCGGGAACAGCGCCGCGCCGAGCTGCTCGACGTGGCCCGGCACCTGATCCACGAGCAGGGCCCGGACGTGACCATGGAGGACATCGCCGCGGCCTCCGGCACCTCGAAGTCGATCGTCTACCGCTACTTCGAGGACAAGGCGCACCTGCAACGTGCCCTGGGCCGCAGCATCCTGTCCACCATGCATCGCAAGCTGGTCGCGGAGCTGCGGGCGCTCGAGTCCGACGCCGGGCGCAAACCGGACGCCGACGAGCGCATCCGCGCGATGATCCGCGCCTATGTCGAGACCACGCAGCGCTCCCCCGGCGTCTACCGCTTCGTCACCCGCCCCAGCGACGGGCTGAACCACTTCCTGCACGCCGTGGCCCGCCTGGTGACCACGTTCCTGCCCGAGGAGGTCCCCTCCCCGCAGCTGTGGGCCCACGGAGCGGTCGGCTTCGTCGAGGGCGCGGTCGACACCTGGATGACCGAGCTCGAGGAGTACGAGAAGCACGGGGACCACGAGCACCACGACAAGCACGAGAAGCACAGCACGCAGCGGGATCACGGCGAGGCCGCCGACGGCGACGCCGCTGTCCCCGCACCCATCACCTCCGACCAGCTCGTCACCTACCTCGTCACCTGGCTCATGAAGGGAATGCACGCATGACCATTCGCACCGAGCACACCGGTCCCGCCCAGCGCACTCCGCACTCCCGCGCGAGCGCTGGTGCCACCGCCGCCAGCAGCAGCGATACCGCCACCGGGCCGACGACCGTCCCCACGGGCGCCACCACCGCCGCACCCACCGGCCCCATCCCGGTGCCGCCGGAGGGCTCCGCCCGCCTGGACGTCGAGGCGGTCTCCGAGGCGCTTCTGGGCCGCTGGGCCGAGACCCGCCGCACCGCCCGCGAGCGCGCCGCCCGCCCTGAGCTTCACCGGCCGCTGGACCACACCGTCGCCGAGCATCGCGAGCGGGTCTTCACCCAGCTGCAGAGCCTCGCCGCGGAGAACGTCTCCTGGCCGATGCTCCCCGAGCACCTCGGCGGTCCCAACGACAACGGTGCCAACGTCGCGGCCTTCGAGGAGCTCGTGGTCGCCGACCCCTCCCTGCAGATCAAGGCCGGGGTGCAGTGGGGACTGTTCACCGCCGCGATCGTCCAGCTGGGTGACGAGGAGCAGCAGCGGCGGTGGGTGCCGGATGCGATGGACCTGACCACCCCCGGTGCCTTCGCGATGACGGAGATCGGCCACGGCTCGGACGTGCAGTCCCTGGCCACCACCGCCACCTACGACCCCGCCACCGAGGAATGGGTCATCAACACCCCGTTCCGCGCCGCCTGGAAGGACTTCCTGGGCAACGCCGCGATCCACGCGCGCGCCGCCACCGTGTTCGCACGACTGATCACCCGCGGCGTCGACCACGGCGTCCACTGCTTCTACGTGCCGGTGCGGGACGAGCACGGCCGGCTGCTGCCCGGGGTCTCGAGCGAGGACGACGGCCCCAAGGGCGGTCTGAACGGGATCGACAACGGGCGCCTGGCCTTCGAGGACGTGCGCGTGCCCCGCACCAACCTGCTGAACCGCTACGGGGACGTCGCCCCCGACGGGACCTACAGCTCGCCCATCGAGTCCCCCGGGCGCCGCTTCTTCACCATGCTCGGCACCCTCGTCCAGGGGCGCGTGTCGCTGGACGGGTCCGCGGTGCGCGCCGGCCAGCTCGCCCTGCACATCGCCATCACCTACGCGAGCCAGCGCCGCCAGTTCACCGCGGCCGACCCCACCCAGGACACCGTGCTGCTGGACTACCAGGCGCATCTGCAGCGCCTGCTGCCCAAGCTGGCCTCGACCTACGCAGGCGCCTTCGCCCATGAGCAGCTGCTGCAAGCCTTCGACGACGTCTTCTCCGGACGCGCCGAGGAGCCCGAGGCCCGTGAGGACCTCGAGACCCTGGCCGCGGCGCTGAAGCCCACCTCGACGCGTCTCGCCCTGGACACCATCCAGGAGTGCCGCGAGGCCTGCGGCGGTGCCGGGTTCATGGCCGAGAACCAGCTGGTGGGCCTGCACCAGGACCTCGATGTGTACGCCACCTTCGAGGGCGACAACACCGTCCTGCTGCAGCTGGTCGCCAAGCGCCTGCTCAGCGACTACACCTCCGAGCTGCGCAGCGTGGACCGCGCCGGCATCGGCCGCTTCATCGCCAAGCGCGCCGAGGTGCTGGCCAAGCGACACACTCCCTGGGCACGGCTCGCCCAGGACCTCAGCGACCGCGGCAGCACCCGTCGTGCGTTCGACTCGATGCGATCGCGCGATTTCCAGGAGGAGATGCTCACCGCCCGCGCGCGCGTGAAGGTCGAGGAGGTGGCCCTCGCGCTGCGCCCCGCGGCGAAGATGGATCCCGCCGACGCGGCCGCCGAGGTCAACAAGCACCAGGTGGAGATGCTGGAGGCGGCCCGCGCCCACGCCGATCTGGTGCGCTGGCGCGCCTTCACCGCGGGCATCGAGGATCTCGAGGATGAGGGCTCCCGCGCCGTGCTGACGGACGTGCGCGACCTCTACGGCCTCAGCACCATCGAGGACGACCTGGCCTGGTTCTTGCTCAGCGGGATGATCTCCTCCCAGCGCGGACGCCAGATCGGCTCCGATGTGCGGCGGCTGCTGTGGCGGCTGCGCCCGCACGCGCTGGACCTGGTCGCGGCCTTCGACGTCCGTCCCGGTCATGTCCGCGCTCCGATCGCCCTCGGCGGGGAGCAGGAGCGCCAGGACGAGGCCGCCGCCTACTACCGCGCCCAGCGGGCCGCCCACGACGCGCCGGTCAGCGAGAAGGCGCTGCGCGATAAGGAGAAGAAGGCCCGGCGCGAGGCGCGCGGCCGCGGCTCGGCTGCGCGCGAACGCTCGTAGACTGGGCGGGCCGCGACGGCTCCCGTGAGGTCGCGCCGGCTCTCCTTGTCCCCGTGATGAACGGATCCGATCCCGCGATGACCGCTGACCACGCCCACGCCTCTGCGACCGTCCCCTCGGGAAGCCGACCCGGGGACGGCGACGTCGACACCGTCGACGTCGCCGCCTCGACCCCCGAGCAGGCGCAGCCCTTCGCGGCGCTGGGCCTCAAGGACGAGGAGTACGCCAGCATTCGCGAGATCCTCGGGCGGCGACCGACGAACGCGGAGCTGGCCATGTACTCGGTGATGTGGTCGGAGCACTGCTCGTACAAGTCCTCCAAGAAGCATCTGCGCACCTTCGGCGAGCGCACCACCGCCGCGATGCGGGAGAAGCTGCTGGTGGGCATGGGCGAGAACGCCGGCGTCGTCGACATCGGCGACGGCTGGGCGGTCACCTTCAAGGTCGAGTCCCACAACCACCCCTCCTACGTCGAGCCGTACCAGGGCGCGGCCACCGGCGTCGGCGGCATCGTGCGTGACATCATCTCCATGGGCGCGCGACCCGTCGCCGTCATGGACCAGCTGCGCTTCGGTGCCATCGACCATCCCGACACCGCCCGCGTGGTCCACGGCGTGGTCTCCGGCGTCGGCGGCTACGGCAACTCCCTGGGCCTGCCCAACATCGGCGGGGAGACCGTGTTCGACCCCGCCTACCAGACCAATCCCCTGGTCAACGCCCTGTGCCTGGGCGTGCTGCGGCACGAGGACATCCATCTGGCCTCGGCCACCGGACCCGGCAACAAGGTCGTGCTGTTCGGTGCCCGCACCGGCGGTGACGGCATCGGCGGCGCCTCGATCCTGGCCTCGGAGACCTTCGACGAGGGCGGGCCCGTCAAGCGACCCAGCGTCCAGGTGGGCGACCCCTTCATGGAGAAGGTGCTCATCGAGTGCTGCCTGGAGCTGTTCTCCGCCCACACCGTCGAGGGCATCCAGGACCTCGGCGCCGCCGGCATCTCGTGCGCCACCAGCGAGCTCGCGGCCAACGGGAACTCCGGCATGCACATCGATCTGGAGAACGTGCTGCTGCGTGATCCCACCCTGAACGCCGGCGAGATCCTCATGAGCGAGTCGCAGGAGCGCATGATGGCCGTGGTGCGCCCCGAGAAGCTGGCCGAGTTCGAGGCGATCACCGCCAAGTGGGACGTCGAGGCCGCCGTGATCGGCGAGGTCACCGGCGAAGGACGGCTGACGATCGATCACCACGGTCGCCGCATCGTCGACGTCGACCCCTCGACGGTCGCGGTCGACGGCCCCGTCTACGACCGCCCGTACTCCCGCCCCGACTGGCAGGACGCCCTGCAGGCCGATCGTGCCGAGGCCCTCCCCCGGCCGCAGGGCGCCTCGGAGATCGCCCAGGCTCTGCGCGACCTGATCTCCTCCCCCAATCTGGCCGCGACGGGCTGGGTCACCGACCAGTACGACCGCTACGTCGGCGGGAACACGGCGCTGGCGATGCCCGACGACGCGGGCGTGATCCGCGTCGACGAGACCACCGGCCGCGGCGTCGCCCTGGCGACCGACGCCAACGGCCGCTACACCAAGCTCGACCCCCGCACCGGCGCGCAGCTGGCCCTCGCAGAGGCCTATCGCAACGTCGCCGCTGCCGGCGCGACGCCGCTGGCGGTCACCGACTGCCTGAACTTCGGCTCCCCCGAGGACCCGGGCCCCATGTGGCAGCTGGTCGAGGCCATCGGCGGCCTCGCGGAGGCCTGCGAGATCCTCGGCGTCCCGGTCACCGGCGGCAACGTCTCGCTGTACAACTCCACGGGCGAGCCCGGCCGCATCGACTCCGCCATCCACCCCACTCCGGTCGTCGGCGTGCTGGGCGTGCTGGAGGACGTCGCCCGGCGCGTGCCCGCTGGCTGGCAGGAGGACGGACTCTCGGTGCTGCTGCTCGGCACCACTGGCGAGGAGCTGTCCGGCTCGGCCTGGGCCGACGTCATCCACGGCCACCTCGGCGGGCTGCCCCCGCAGGTCGACCTGGAGGCGGAGCGGGCCCTCGCCCAGGTCCTGGTGGCCGCCTCCCAGGAAGGCCTCGCCGCCGCGACCCACGACCTCTCCGACGGCGGGCTCGCGCAGGCCCTGGTCGAGGCCGCGACGCGCTTCGGCACGGGCGCCACCGTCGATCTGGAGGCGCTGCGGGCACGGGACGGAGTCGATCTGCCCACGGCACTGTTCTCCGAGTCCCAGGCTCGGGCCCTGGTCGCGGTCCCGGCAGAGCGTGAGGAGCGCCTGGCGGCGCTGTGCGCCGAGCACGGGGTGCCGCAGCTGCGCCTCGGCTCCACCGGCGGCGACACGCTCGACATCCAGGGCGTCGCCGCCTTCCCGCTGCGCGAGCTGCAGGACCTGCGCGGGGCGACGCTGCCGCGTCACTTCGGCTGAGCTGCGCCTCAGCACCCATCGCGCTCACCTCACATCGCTCGCCGGCCTCGCTCAGCCCGCACCATCCCGACTCGTCGGCCTCGCTCGGCCCGCACCATCCCGACTCGCCGATCCGTTCCACCGAAACGTGCCGAGCTCGGCACAGATCAGTGGAACTGCGCGGCGTGGCGCGATGGATTGACGGGGCACGAACGGCGTGGGCAGACCAGACAGGGCTAGGGCCCGAGAGCCGGCTCCCTCAGCCGGGCGGACGTCGCCCGAGAGCCGGCTCCCTCAGCCGGGCGGACGTCGCCGGAGAGCGCGCCGGCCATCACCGAGGGCACGTCGAGCGTCGTCGAGGGCACGTCGGCCCAGGCGTCCGGCCGCCCGTACGGCCCGGCCACCCGTCCCGGTCAGCTCGGCGCCGGCCCGTTCCTCACGGAGCTCGGCAAGCTCCGCCCGGGTGGCGCCGAGCTCCTCGCGCACGGCGCGCAGTTCCTCGAGGACGCGTTCCTCGCTGCGGCCCAGGAGGGTCTCGGTGTTCTTCGAGAGGAACATCGGCAGCCCGATCCCGTGCTCGCGGGTCCACTCGCGGAAGTACCGCTCGCGCAGCTCCGCGTCGAAGTGGCGGTGGCCGTGGCTGAGGCTGAACATCGAGTTGCTGCTGGGCCCGGTGGCGGTGGGCCGGTGCCGCCACTGCGCGAGGGGACGGTCGAGGAATCCGACGTCGAAGCGCTGCAGCAGCTCGAGATGGAACGCGTAGTCACCCACCACGGGCAGGGATTCGTCGAACTCGCCGACGCTCTCGTGGACGCGGCGGCGGTGCAGGATCGCGATCGGCGCGTGGCGGTTGACCGCGATGTAGTCCAGCAGACGCGCGCCCTCCAGCTCCGGCCACGAGCGGAACGCCTCGTCCTCCACGAAGCCGCTGGGCGTCTCGTGCTCGTAGACCACCAGGGTGCGCACCACGACGGCGTCCTGCTCCGGATGCGCCGCGAGATGGGCGAGAGTCTCCTGGAGGAACGTCGCGTGCCAGGTGTCGTCGTCGTCATGGACGGAGACCACGGGCGCGGTGGACTCGCGCAGGCCGTGGTTGCTCGCCGCTTCCATCCCGGTGGAGCGCTCGCGGTGCAGCACCCGGATGCGTCCGCCGCTCTCCGCCTCATAGCGTGCGACGGCCTCGTCGACGCCGCGGCGATCCCCGGCGTCGTTGACGATCACCAGCTCCCAGTCCTGCCGCGTCTGGGCCAGGACGTCCTGCAGGGCCCGATCCAGCATCCGGGCCCGGTCGCGGGTGCGCATGATGATGGAGACCGACGGCTCCGGGGCCGGCGTCCCGGTCATGGTCATCCACGGTGCGAGCTCTTCCCGCAGTTCGTGGGGCCAGCGCTGGTGCGGCTCGATCCCGGCCCCGACAGGGTCGGCGACAGCCGGCATGCTGGAGGCCTCGACCGCGGTGGCGCTGCCCCGCCCGGCTGACCCGTCCTGTGCGCGCAGCACCGAGGCCACGGTGTCCCACCAGTCCGCGGCGGCCTGGAGCAGCGCAGGGCGCACCGCCTCGAGATGGGCGCGCTCGCTCTCCCGGGCCGCGACGAGGGCGTCGACCACGGAACCGACCAGATCGGACGGGCCGGCGCCGACGGGGTCCCAGAGGGCGGCCAGCGGGACCACTCCGCCGGCGAGGCCCAGGTTCCGCAGGGCCCCGTCCATGCGGGAGGCGCCGTAGCGGTTCAGTGGCATCGCCAGCACCGAGGCCCCGGCGGCGGCTCCGAAGACGACCGGGTGGAAACGCGTGGTGACCACCCAGGCGGCGCGGGCGGTGCGTGCGGTGGCCGCGGTGTCGGGCTCTATCGGGCACACGGTGGCCGGCACCGTCAGCAGGTCGGCGACCTCGCGGTGGACCTGCAGATCGCCCCCGCCGGTATCGGGATCCGCCATGTGGGGAACCAGCTCGACGCGGGCGCCGGTGCGCCGGGCGAGCTCCTCGATCACCGCGGCGGCCACCGCGACGTAGTCGGCCCGCGGGAACGGATCACCGTCCCCGCCCAGCGTGACGCTGATCAGCTCGGGGTCCAGCGGAGTCTCCGGCTCGAGGCCGACGGCGTCATCGAGAGTCTGCACGACCGCCGGGTGGCCCGGGCACAGCCGGCGGGCGATCCCCACGCTGTGGTGGTCCCGCAGGCCGACGACCGAGCACAGCTCGAGCAGCCGGCGCACGCTGTCGCGGTCGGTGTCGGTCAGCTCCGGGCCCAGGCTCTGGCCGCTGAGGATCACCGGCTTGCCGAGCGAGTGCGCCACCTCGGCGGTGGCCACGCGCTCGTCGAGCAGCCAGCCGTAGCGGGAGGTGAGGCTCCCGCCGCCGCCGATCACCAGCGCATCCACGGCACGGAGACGCTCGATGATGCCGAACAGCTTGTCCTCAGCCGGAAGGGCATCGAGGTCGCCCGCGAGCACGGCCCGGATCTCCTCGAGGTACCTCGCCCGATCCTCGAGCGGCCACGGGAAGGTGAGCGCCGGGATGGCCGACGCCGGGGCCGTGCCGTCGGGCCCGTACTTCTCGTGCCGGGAGATGCGCACGACGTCGAACCCTCGATCGGCCAGCCGCCGGGAGGTCATCGTCGCGATGGCCTCGTCCCCCACGTGGTAGACGGTCTGATCGACATCGCACAGCACGGCGACCTTCACCGGCATCTCCTTCCCGGCGGGCAGCCAGTTCGTCGCCTCAGAGCCCGCGCTCTTCCATCCAGCGGATCATGAAGGCGGCCATCGCGTCCCGGGCGATCGGCTCCACCGGGCGGAAGGTGCCGTCCGACCAGCCGGTGCTGATGCCCGTGGAGGCCAGCCAGCTGATCTCCTTCGCGAACTGATGGTTCGAGGGGACGTCCCGGAACGGGTTCGAGGTCCCCGAGGACGGCCGCCCGGAGGCACGGTACAGGAATGCCGCGACCGCGCCGCGCTCGATCGAGGCGGTGGGACGGAACGTGCCGTCGGACCAGCCCTCGACGATGCCCTCCGCATGCGCCCACGTGATCTCCTTGTAGTACATGCGGCTCGGTGGCATGTCCGAGAACGGTGATCGGCTGGGCGGGGTGAAGCGCGGGGATCCGAGAGCGCGGTAGACGAAGGCGACCATCGCATCACGCTGGATCGGGTCCAGCGGACGGTAGGTGCCGTCCGGCCAGCCGGTGGTGATACCGCGCTCGGCGAGCTCCTCGATCTCCTCGCGGTACATCATGCCCGGGGGGACGTCGACGAAGCGGGACTCCTGGAAGCTCACAGAGCTGCCCGACTTGACGGCCACGCCGTTCTCGAAGGACTGGTAGCTCTTGCCGCCCCGGTGGGAGACGGAGCTGGTCGGGCGCCCCCAGGAGGGCTGCCACTCCTGGGCCACCTCGCTGACGTAGCCGACGGCCTTCTCCGCACCCCTGTGCATCACGAGCCCCTTGGTGAGCACCGTGACCCAGTAGGTTCCCGTGCTGTAGGCGCTGCGGACCACGGTGCCGAGCTTCGCCGCTCCCCCAGCGGCGTTGAACGCCGTCAGGTGATGCTTCCACCCGTGGTCCATGTAGTACTGCGCATCGCCACGGATCCGGTCGAACTCCTGGTACAGCTGGTACCCGGGGCACTCGGTGTGGTTCACATCCCGGTGGCCCATCACCTTCGCGAGGGTCTGCGTGGAACCGGCGTCGAAGCGGGTGCCGCTGGCGATCGAACTCCAGGTGGACGTGCTCCACACGCGCTCTTCGAACGTGCTCAGGAGCTTCCACGCCACGATCCGGGAGACCGCGTCCCGCGCCGCGGCGGAAGGTTCGGTGGAGCTGTAGTGGCCCAGCACGGAGATGCCGAAGGAGCCGCGGTTGAATCCCGTGGCGTGGGCACCCTGGATGTTGCGGTGGAGGCCGCCGCTGCGGCCCTCGAAGATCCGACCGTACTTGTCGACCAGGATGTTGTACCCGATGTCCGCCCACCCCAGGGTGCGCGTGTGGTACGTGTGAATGCCCCGGACGATCTGCGCGGACTCACTGCTGCTGTAGCTGTTGGTGCCCGCGGTGTGGTGGATGATCACGGCTTTGAGCTCGTCGCGCCCGTACGTGGCTCCTGTCCTGCCCTCATCGGCACCCCAGGTCGCACGCGCGACGAAGGAGGGTGTCGAGCCGGGAAGCAGTGGAGTGGCAGGGTTCGCCGCGGCGCGGGTCGACATCATCCGCGGTTGTGCCTGCAGGTCCTGTGACTGCGACTGGGAGGTGTACGGCCCGCTGAAGTCTCCGACCATCTCGTCGCCCTCGGTCGGCGAGGTGGTGACGATGTGCGCCGTGGCCTCGGAGGTCACGTCCCCGCCGTCCAGTTCGGCGCGGATCTGCAGCGCCGAGACCACGCCCAGCCACGCCAGCTCCGTGCCGGGGGCCTCCTCGCCGCTGTCCGGGTCCTCGGCGATCTCGAGTTCGCACCACGGGGTCCAGTTCCCGTCCTGCCCGAGACCGCGCGCGTGCACGGCCGGGGCCTCTGAATCCGCCGGCCAGGTGAGGCCGACCATCGTCGCCGGCTGCTCGGGAAGATCGCGTGCCTGCCCGCCGTCGACGTCGATCAGCGCGTAGTCCGCGAGCGGTACGTCCAGGATGCGGGTCTCCCCGTCCGTGACCGAGGGGTCGGCGACGGCCGGAGACATGGACAGCGCAGCCGTCGCCGCCGGGACGCCGACGGCCGTGGCGGCGAACAGCGTGCGGCGGGTCATGCCCGAGCGAGGGCGGGAATCGGCGGTGGAGTCGGTGGCGGGGGGAAGATTCCGCTGAGACATGAGGGGCTCCGGATCGTAGGGGAAGGCGCGGAAGCGGGGGCGCGGAAGTGCCGGACAGCGCTGCAGGACCCGGTCCGCGACCTCCCCGTGAGGTCGCCGGCCCCCACCGGCGGCTTCCGGGCCTAACCATATACCGGCCGGCGTCGGACATCCCGGAGGCGCGGCGCCGCACCGCGTGGCCTCCGCCCCCCGATCTCACCGGCGCCGGAACGACCAGCCTCCCCGGGAGGGGTCTCACCCGGGCTGCTCCAGAGTTCATCGGGCGTTGCCCCGCCGTTCACCCCCGACCAGGGGCACGGGGAAGACGGCGTACGTCGTCGACGGAGGATCCAAGGCGCCGGGGGAACGAGAAGGGCGGGCCGACGGGATCTCTCCCGTCGGCCCGCCCTCGGCGTGGCGCGTCGTGCGCGATCAGGCCTTGTCGGCCTGCTCGTCGTCGCTCTCAGCGGCCGTGTCCTCGGAAGCGGCGTCCTCGGAAGCAGCCTCCTCGGACGCGGTGTCGTCGGATGCGGTCGCCTCGGCGTCGGTGTCCTCGGACGCGCTCGCCTCGGCGGCGGTGTCCTCGGCAGCGGACTCGTCGGTGCTCTCGGTCCGGGACGCGTTCTTGGCGGCGCCCTCGGCCTCCTTCACCACGGCCTGCTTCGGGGAGTACTCCTCCTGGACGAGCTCGATCACGGCCATCGGCGCGTTGTCACCCTTGCGGGGGCCGATCTTCGTGATGCGGGTGTATCCGCCGGGACGCTCGGCGAAGGTCGGGGCGATCTCCTCGAACAGCGAGTAGACGACGCCGCGGTCGCGGATGGTGCGCATCACGCGGCGACGCGAGGCGAGGTCGCCCTTCTTGGCGAAGGTGACCAGGCGCTCCGCGTACGGACGCAGGCGCTTGGCCTTCGACTCCGTCGTGGTGATCGCCTTGTGGCGGAACAGCTCGGTGGCGAGGTTGGCGAGGATCATCCGCTCATGCGAGGGGGATCCGCCGAGGCGCGCGCCCTTGGTGGGTGCAGGCATGGTCGTTCTCCTAGTTCAAATGAAGGTCAGTACTGGTCGCCGAAATCGTCGGAGTAGGACTCGATGGCCGACGGATCGAAACCGGCCGGGGAATCCTTCAGCGACAGCCCGAGGTCGGCGAGCTTGGCCTTGACCTCGTCGATGGACTTCTGCCCGAAGTTGCGGATGTCGAGCAGATCGGCCTCGGAACGGGCGGTCAGCTCACCGACGGTGTGGACGCCCTCGCGCATGAGGCAGTTGTACGAGCGCACCGTGAGGTTGAGGTCGTTGATCGGCAGTGCCAGATCGGCGGCCAGCGCCTGGTCCGTCGGCGACGGGCCGATCTCGATGCCCTCGGCCTCCTGGTTCAGCTCGCGCGCCAGGCCGAACAGCTCCACCAGCGTCTTGCCGGCCGATGCCATCGCGTCGCGCGGGCTGATGGCCGGCTTGGTCTCGACGTCGACGATCAGCTTGTCGAAGTCCGTGCGCTGCTCGACACGCGTCGCCTCGACCTTGTAGGTCACCTTCAGCACCGGCGAGTAGATGGAGTCGACCGGGACCCGACCGATCTCCGCGTCAAGGCCCTTGTTCTGCGCAGCGGAGACGTAGCCGCGACCCCGCTCGACGGTCAGCTCGATCTCCAGGCGGCCCTTCTCGTTCAGGGTCGCGATGTGGAGGTCGGGGTTGTGGATCTCCACGCCGGCGGGCGGGGTGATGTCGGCAGCGGTGACCCGGCCGGCCTCCTCGCGACGCAGGTACATCACGACCGGCTCGTCGTTCTCCGAGGAGACCACGAGGTTCTTGACGTTGAGGATGATCTCGGTGACATCCTCCTTCACGCCGGGCACGGTGCTGAACTCGTGCAGGACCCCGTCGATGCGGATCGAGGTGACCGCGGCGCCGGGGATGGAGGACAGCAGGGTGCGACGCATCGAGTTGCCGAGGGTGTAGCCGAAGCCCGGCTCGAGCGGCTCGATGACGAACCGGGAACGGTTCTCCGACACGACCTCTTCGGTCAGCGTGGGGCGCTGTGCAATGAGCACTGTGGATCCTTTCAGCGAGCGTCCGCCATATGACGCTCAGAAGGGGGCGATGGGCCTAGAGGATGAGTGGTGTCCAGGGTGCCGGGGCGGCGAGGGCCGTCCCGGCACGGGCGCCGGCCGCGCCGACGGGGCTGCGGCCCCGCAGCGGCCGGCGAGGTCAGACGCGGCGGCGCTTGGCCGGGCGGGTGCCGTTGTGCGGCTGCGGGGTGACGTCCTGGATCGAACCGACCTCGAGGCCGGCCGCGGTCAGCGAGCGGATGGCGGTCTCACGACCGGAGCCCGGGCCCTTGACGAAGACGTCGACCTTCTTCATGCCGTGCTCCTGCGCCTGGCGGGCAGCTGCCTCGGCGGCCATCTGCGCGGCGTACGGGGTCGACTTGCGCGAGCCCTTGAAGCCGACCTGCCCGGACGAAGCCCAGGAGATGACGGCGCCGACCGGGTCCGTGATGGAGACGATGGTGTTGTTGAACGTGCTCTTGATGTGGGCCTGGCCGTTGACGACGTTCTTCTTGTCCTTGCGGCGCGGCTTGCGCGCAGCGGCCTGACGGGTCTTGGTTGCCATGCGGCGGAACTCCTCTGGTGGGTTTCGGGTGCGCCGGATCCCTCAGCGGCGCGAAGTGGGTGCGGCGGAAGACGGACGCGATCCCACGGCGATGCCGTGGATCAGCGGGACTTCTTCTTGCCGGCGACGGTGCGCTTGGGGCCCTTGCGGGTGCGCGCGTTGGTCTTCGTGCGCTGACCGTGCACGGGAAGGCCGCGGCGGTGGCGCAGCCCCTGGTAGCTGCCGATCTCCACCTTGCGGCGGATGTCGGCTGCCACCTCGCGGCGGAGGTCACCCTCGACCCGGTAGTTGTTCTCGATGTGATCGCGGATCTTGACGAGATCGTCGTCAGTCAGCTCGCGCACGCGCTTGTCACCGGAGACGCCGGTTGCGGCCAGGGTCTCCAGGGCGCGGGTGCGTCCCACGCCGAAGATGTACGTCAGGGCGACCTCGAGGCGCTTCTCGCGCGGGAGGTCGACTCCCACCAGACGTGCCATGTGCATTCTCCTACTGTCTCGGAGGCCTGATCCGACACCTCGTCCTCGGGTCTGTTCCCGGGACGCCGCAGCCTCCGTACTGCGGGTGGCCGGCCCGTGGGCCGGTGGTGTCGACTCTTTACTTGTGTGTGTCCGGTGTCCCGGACGGTGCCCTGCACGCAGGGCGGCCGCTCAGGGGCGGCGATGTCACGACAGTCGTCGGGACGAACGACGTGCTCCGTTCAGCCCTGCTGTGCGGTGCTGAGCTCGTGCCGCTCGGTCTCGGGGACGACTCGTTCCTCGTCGGCCCCTCCTCCTCGCAGCACGGCGCTCAACCCTGACGCTGCTTGTGACGCGGGTTCGAGCAGATGACCATGACGCGCGAGTGGCGACGGATCACCTTGCAGTTGTCACAGATCGGCTTGACGCTCGGCTTGACCTTCATAGCTTCCTTCTCCCGGGACGATCACTTGTAGCGGTAGACGATGCGGCCCCGGTCGAGGTCATAGGGGCTCAGCTCGACGACCACGCGGTCCTCGGGAAGGATACGGATGTAGTGCTGGCGCATCTTCCCGGAGATGTGCGCGAGCACCTTGTGCCCGTTGTCGAGCTCCACGCGGAAGCGCGCGTTCGCGAGCGCCTCCGTGACCGTGCCCTCGACTTCGATCACGCCGTCCTTCTTCGCCATGCCTCCCCAATCTCTCGCCACCGGCGGACCGGGGGTCGAGTTCCGCATTATCGTCTCTTGCGCACCGCCCGTCGGGTGACGAGTACGGTGGTCGATGAGGGTGGCGCCACCAGCGCGCCGTCGGCCTCACCGGCCACACGGCAGGAGCCGGTCGACGACGTCAGCACGACGGGGACTGCGCGACGGCGCTGCGGACAGCGCCGGGCCACAGCACACGATGGACATCGCGCGCGGAGCACACCCGATCGACCAGCCTACACGGCCTTTCCGGGAACCGCGATAGTCCCCGTGATGATGCCCATCACTACGCGAGGGGATCCGGGGCGGCGACGATGCCGCGCCGGGCGAGCTCGGCAGCGCCGCCGTCGGCCTCCGTCAGGACGAGCAGACCCTCATCGGTCACGGCCACGGAGTTCTCGGCGTGGGCGGCCCGGCCGCCCCCGGTGGCCCGCACCGTCCAGTCGTCGTCCTCCAGCACCCAGTCTCCCGAGCCCTGGATCAGCATCGGCTCGATGGCCAGGCACATGCCCGCCTTCACCCGCGACCCACGGGAGCGGGTGCGGTAGTTCATGACGTCGGGCGCCTGGTGCATGGCGGTCCCGATGCCGTGCCCGCCGAAGCCCTCGAGGTGGGCGAGGGACTCCCCCGCCGCCTCGGTGACGTGGTCCTCGATGGCTGCGCCGACGTCACCGACCCGGTCGGCCGAGGCGAGCGCGGCGATACCCGCCCACAGCGCCTCCCGGGTGATCCGGACCAGGTCCTCGTCCCCCACCGAGCGCGGGGCACCCACGATGTGGGTGCGGGCGGCGTCGGAGTGCCAGCCGTCGATGATCAGACCACCGTCGATGGAGACGATGTCGCCCTCGGCGAGCCGGCGCGGGCCGGGGATCCCGTGGACGACGATCTCGTTGACGCTGATGCACAGCGTCGCGGGGAACCCGTGGTAGCCGAGGAAGTTCGGTGTGGCCCCCTCGTCGCGGATCATCTCGTGGGCGAGACGATCCAGCTCGGCCGTGGTGATGCCGGGGCGGATGTTCTCCTCGAGCATCGCGTGGACACGGTCCAGCAGCAGCCCGCTGCGCCGCATCACCAGGATCTGTTCGGGGGTCTTCAGCTCCACCCGCTCGGGGAGGATGCTCATCGTGCCCTGAGCGCCTCCCGCAGCGCGACGGTGACCTCGTCGATCGGCGCCGAGCCGTCCACGCGGCGCACGAGGCCGCGGGAGTCGTAGACGTCGATCAGCGGTGCCGTCTGCTCCGCGTAGACGTCGAGGCGGCGCCGGATGGTCTCCTCGGTGTCGTCGCTGCGGCCCTGCTCGGCCCCGCGGGCGAGCAGGCGGCCGACGACCTCGTCCGTCTCGACCTCGAGCAGCAGCACCAGGTCCAGCGCGGTGCCGAGCTCGGTGAGGATCGAGTCCAGCGCCTCGACCTGGTCGAGGGTGCGCGGGTAGCCGTCCAGCAGGAAGCCGTCCCGGGCATCCGCCTCGGCCAGACGGGAGCGGACCATGTCGTTGGTGACGGAGTCGGGAACGTACTCACCGGCATCCATGTAGGACTTCGCCAGCACGCCGAGCTCGGTCTCCTGCGAGACGTTGGCGCGGAAGATGTCCCCGGTGGAGATCGCCGGGATGAACAGCTCCTCGGCGATGCGCACGGCCTGGGTGCCCTTGCCCGCCCCGGGCGGGCCCACGATCAGCAGCCGGCGGGCGGCCTGGCCGCCGTCGTCCTGCGTCGCGGTGGGGTCGGTCGAGAGGTCGGGGCTGGTCACCGGAGAATCCCTTCGTAGTGGTGCTGCTGGAGCTTCGCATCGATCTGCTTCACGGTGTCGAGGCCGACGCCGATGATGATCAGCACCGAGACCCCGCCGAGCGGGAAGTTCTGCGAGGCACCGAGGTAGACGAGTGCGAACAGCGGGATCAGCGAGATCACCGCGAGGTAGATGGCGCCGGGGGTCTGGATCCGATTGATCACGTACCGCAGGTAGTTGTCGGTGGGCTTGCCGGCGCGCACATTGGGCACGAATCCGCCGTACTTCTTCATGTTGTCGGCGATCTCCTCCGCGTTGAAGGTGATCGAGACGTAGAAGAACGCGAAGAACACGATCAGGGCCACGTAGACCAGGGCGTAGATCCAGGAGAACGATGCGCCCATCACGAGGTGGGCGTTGATCCACTGGACCCACCCGGACTCCGGGCTGCCGAAGGACGCGGCCATCTGCGGCAGCGCGAGGATCGAGGCCGCGAAGATGACCGGGATGACGCCGGCCTGGTTGACCTTGATCGGGATGTAGGTCGAGGTGCCGCCGTACATGCGCCGTCCCACCATGCGCTTGGCGTACTGCACCGGGATGCGCCGCTGGGACTGCTCGACGAAGACGATGCCGATCATGACCAGCAGCGCCACCAGGATCACCAGGGCGAATACGAGCCAGCCCTGCAGCTCCCAGATCTGCGCCATGGCGGAGGGGAACGAGGCCGCGATCGACGAGAAGATCATCAGCGACATGCCGTTGCCGATGCCGCGCTCGGTGATCATCTCGCCCATGAACATGATCAGGACGGTGCCCACCGTCATGGTCACGACCATCAGCAGCAGGGTGTGGATCGACTGATCGGGCACCAGTTCGAGCTGGCAGCCGACGAAGAACTGCCCGGAACGGACCAGCGTGATGATGGTGGTCGCCTGCAGCACGGCCAGACCGATGGTCAGATACCGCGTGTACTGCGTCAGTTTCTGGGTGCCCGAGGCCCCTTCCTTGTGGAGGGCCTCGAACCGCGGGATGACCACGCGCAGCAGCTGCACGATGATCGATGCCGTGATGTAGGGCATGACGCCCAGCGAGAAGATGGACAGCTGCAACAGCGCGCCGCCGGAGAACATGTTGACCATGCCCATCACGTTGGCGCCCTGCCCCGTCATGGCCTGATCTGCGCACACCATCACGTTGGTGTAGTCGAATCCCGGGGTGGGGATGAAGACACCGAGACGGTAGATCGCGATCATGCCGAGCGTGAAGAGGATCTTGTTCCTCAGCTCGGGGGTGCGCAGCGCGCGCACGAACGAGTTCACCAGTTTCCCTCCTGGAGGTCCGGGGACAGGACCGTTGGACGTCCCGGTCCGTCCCGGTGCCGTGTGTGTCGTACGGCCTTCGGACCGGCCCCGATATGACGACGGGGCACCGCGGCACAGATTATTCTGCGCCGCGGTGCCCCGTCAAAATGACTCACGCGGTGGTGACGGACCCGCCAGCCGCCGCGATCTTCTGCTCCGCCGAGGCGGAGAACTTCTGTGCGGTGACGTCCAGCTTGACGCTGACGTCGCCGGTGCCCAGCACCTTGACGGGCTGGTTCTTGCGCACGGCGCCCCGGGCGACGAGGTCCTCGACCGTCACGGTGCCGCCCTCGGGGAACAGCTCCTGCAGGGTCGCCAGGTTCACGACCTGGTACTCGACGCGGAAGGGGTTGGTGAAGCCGCGCAGCTTGGGCAGCCGCATGTGCAGCGGCATCTGCCCGCCCTCGAAGCCGAACGGCACCTGGTTGCGGGCCTTGGTGCCCTTGGTGCCGCGACCGGCGGTCTTGCCCTTGGAAGCCTCACCACGGCCGACGCGGGTGCGACGGGTCTTGGAGCCCGGCGCGGGGCGCAGGTCGTGGAGCTTCAGCGGAGAGCCGGAAGCGGGTCCCGTGCTCTCGGCGCTCTTGTTCTCGGTGTCGTTCATGGAGTCAGTCCACCTCTTCGACCGTCACCAGGTGGGTGACGGCGCGGATCATGCCGCGGATCTCGGGGCGGTCGTCCTTCACCGCCGTGTCACCGATGCGCTTGAGGCCGAGGCCGCGCAGGGTGGCACGCTGGGTCTGGTTGCCGCCGATGTCGGAACGGACCTGGGTGACCTTGATCTGCATCAGGCACCCACCTTCTCGGCGCGGGCCGCGGCGCGGCCTTCGGCCTGGGCCCGCAGGAGAGCCGCCGGGGCGATGTCCTCGACCGCGAGACCGCGGCGCGCGGCCACGGCTTCCGGCTCCTCGAGCTGCTTGAGCGCGTCGACGGTGGCCCGCACGATGTTGATCGCGTTGGTCGAGCCGAGCGACTTGGAGAGCACATCGTGCACTCCGGCGCACTCGAGCACGGCGCGGACCGGACCGCCGGCGATCACACCGGTACCCGGGGCGGCGGGACGCAGCAGGACGACGCCTGCCGCATCCTCACCCTGGACCTTGTGCACGACGGTGCCCTGGATGCGCGGGACGCGGAAGAAGTTCTTCTTCGCCTCCTCGACACCCTTGGAGATCGCCGAGGGGACCTCCTTGGCCTTTCCGTAGCCGACTCCGACGGTTCCGTCGCCGTCCCCGACCACCACGAGGGCGGTGAAGGAGAAGCGACGGCCGCCCTTGACGACCTTGGAGACGCGGTTGATGCTCACGACGCGCTCGAGGAATGCCGACTTCTCGGCGTCCTGACCGCGCCCGCGACCCTGACGACCGCCGCGGTCGTCGCTGCGACGGCCTCCGCGATCATCGGAGCTGCTGCTGGTGTTGGTGGAGTTGTCGCCCCGCCGGCCGGAGGCCGCGGGACCATTGTTCCGCTGCTGTGCAGCCATATTCAGATCCTCTTCTCGTCCTGTGTCCGGGGGGTGATCACAGCGCCAGGCCGGCCTCGCGAGCGCCGTCGGCGACGGCGGCCACGCGACCGTGGTACTTGTTGCCGCCGCGGTCGAACACGACGGAGTCGATCCCGGCTGCCTTGGTGCGCTCGGCGACCAGGGCGCCGACGGTGCGGGCCTTGTCCGACTTCGTGGTGGAGGCGGCGCGCAGGTCGGCCTCCATGGTCGAGGCCGACGCCAGCGTGACGCCAGCATCGTCGTCGACGACCTGCACGAAGACGTGACGGGCCGAACGGGTGACGACCAGACGCGGACGCTGGGGCGTGCCGATGACACGACGACGGACGCGCAGGTGGCGACGGCCGCGCGTACGCAGCCGGCTGCCGGGCTTGCCCTTGGTGTGCTTGAGTGCGTAACCCATGATCACTTACCAGCCTTTCCGGCCTTGCGCACCACGGTCTCGTCCGCGTACCGCACGCCCTTGCCCTTGTAGGGCTCGGGCCGACGGATCTTGCGGATGTTCGCGGCGACCTCTCCCACCTGCTGCTTGTCGATGCCGCTGACCGAGAACTTGCTCGGGGTCTCGACGGTGAAGGTGATGCCCTGGGGCGCCTTCACCACGACGGGGTGGGAGAAGCCGAGGGCGAACTCGAGGTCGGTGCCCTTCGCGGTCACACGGTAGCCCGTGCCCACGATCTCCAGCTTCTTCGTAAAGCCCTCGGTGACGCCGAGGACCATGTTGTTGATGAGAGTGCGGGTCAGGCCGTGAAGCGACCTGTTCTCGCGCTCGTCGTCGGGGCGGCTCACCACGATGGCGCCGGACTCATCGCGCTCGACGGCGATGGGCTCGGGCACGACGTGCTTCAGCTCGCCCTTGGGACCGGTCACCGTGACGATGCGGTCTTCGATGGTGACGTTCTGCACGGCCGCCGGAACGGGAACCGGGCGGACTCCGATGCGGGACATAGTGTTTCTCCTCTCCCGCTCACCAGATGTAGGCGAGGACTTCCCCACCTACACCCTTCTTGGCTGCCTGCCGGTCGGTCAGGAGGCCGGAGGACGTGGACAGGATCGCCACGCCCAGGCCGCCGAGGACCTTGGGCAGATTGGTGGACTTCGCGTACACACGCAGGCCGGGCTTCGAGACGCGGCGCACCCCGGAGATGGCGCGCTCACGGCTGTCGGAGTACTTCAGCTCGAGGACGAGCTTCTTGCCCACCTCGGCCTCCTCCTCGTGCCAGCCGAGGATGTAGCCCTCGGCCTTCAGGATGTCCGCGATACGGCTCTTCAACTTCGAATACGGCATGGACGCGCTCTCGTGGTACGCCCCTGAGGCGTTACGGATGCGCGTGAGCATGTCCGCGATCGGGTCGGTCATGGTCATGTCTGTTGCTTCTTCCTCACCTGGTTTCCCGCGGCATCATCGCTGTGCCCCGGGACCTCTGGCGGTAGTCCTTACCAGCTGCTCTTGGTGACGCCGGGGAGCTCACCACGGTGAGCCATGTCGCGAAGGCAGACTCGGCAGAGGCCGAACTTGCGGTACACGGAGTGCGGGCGGCCGCAACGCTGGCACCGGGAGTAAGCGCGCACGGCGAACTTCGGCTTGCGCTCCGACTTCTTGATCAGGGCTGTCTTGGCCATATCAGTTCTCCTTGAAGGGGAAGCCGAGCAGCTTCAGCAGCGCGCGTCCCTCGTCGTCGGTCTTCGCGGTGGTCACGACCGTGATGTCCATACCGCGGACGCGGTCGATCTTGTCCTGGTCGATCTCGTGGAACATGACCTGCTCCGTGAGGCCGAACGTGTAGTTGCCGTTGCCGTCGAAGTGCTTCGGCGACAGACCACGGAAGTCGCGGATGCGCGGCAGAGCGGTCGACAGCAGCCGGTCCAGGAATTCCCACATGCGAGCGCCACGGAGGGTGACGTGCGCACCGATCGGCATTCCCTCACGCAGCTTGAACTGCGCGATCGACTTGCGGGCCTTGGTGACCTGCGGCTTCTGTCCGGTGATGGCGGCGAGGTCGCGCACGGCGCCGTCGATGACCTTGGAGTCGCGAGCGGCGTCGCCGACGCCCATGTTCACGACGATCTTGGTCAGACCGGGCACCAGCATGACGTTCTCGTAACCGAACTGGTCGGTCAGCTCCGCCTTGATGGTCTCGTTGTACCGGGCCTTCAGGCGCGGGGTGGGCGCCTGGATAGCAGTCTCGCTCATCAGATGTCCTTCCCGGAGCGCTTGGCGAAGCGGACGCGCACCTGCTTGGAGCGGCCGTTCTCGAGCTCGAGGGTCTCGACGCGGTAGCCGACCTTGGTCGGCTTGTTGTCCTCCGGGTCGACCAGAGCCACGTTGGAGATGTGGATGGGGGCCTCGCGCTGCTCGATGCCGCCCGCGCCACCGGCCTGGTTGGGCTTGATGTGGTGGGTGCGGCGGTTGATGCCCTCGACGAGCACGCGCTCGGTATCGGGGAACACCTGCAGGACGCGGCCCTGCTTGCCCTTGTCGCCGGCCTCGAGGCCACGTGCGGCGACCTTGTCGGCGTCGCTCGTGCGGCCGGTGATGACCTGGACGAGGTCGCCCTTCTTGATCTTCATCTTTGCCATGTCACAGCACCTCCGGTGCCAGCGAGATGATCTTCATGAAGCGCTTGTCGCGCAGTTCGCGCCCGACGGGGCCGAAGATGCGCGTTCCGCGCGGCTCGCCATCGGCCTTGAGGATCACCGCCGCGTTCTCGTCGAAGCGGATGTAGGACCCGTCGGCGCGCCGACGCTCCTTGGACGTACGGACGACGACAGCCTTGATGACATCGCCCTTCTTGACGTTGCCACCGGGGATGGCGTCCTTGACGGTCGCCACGATGGTGTCGCCGATGCTGGCGTAACGGCGACCGGAGCCACCGAGAACACGGATGCAGAGAATCTCCTTGGCACCTGTGTTGTCGGCGACCTTCAGTCGCGACTCCTGCTGAATCACTCGTTCTCCTATCGTCTCACCGGTTCTCTTCCGGTCCGCGGGAGCGGGCCGGCCGAGCCTGGCGGAACGGAATATGGACCATGCCCGGACGTCCGCCCAGGTCACGAACGTGGCCATGAGCATCACCGGCGGCGGGCTCCGGGCACCAAAAAACCCTCGGCCGGACTCAGGCACTAGCGTGGAGAACGCCTCAGCGTTCGCTTCTCGTGCGAGGTCTCCGGCGAGGACGGATCTGGTGCTTCCGGATCCTGCCGCGGACTCCCGATCCCGCACTCACCGCGAGGGCTGGTGGGCATGGTCGTCCGGCAACCGTTCAAGACTACGTCCCCGCAGCAGTCGCTGTCACCCCATGCGAGCCCTGCGAAGGGTGTGGGCTTGCTCTCCCGCCGCCCCTACACTCGATCCATGATCGACATCGATGTGGCACGACGACTCAAGGACGCGGGGCTGCCCTGGGAACCGGCGGACGGCGACCTGTTCTCGATCGACACCGAGCTGCTGCGCGACGAGGCGTTCATGCTCTCCCCGATGGTGGTCGAGCGGGGCATCAGCCGGTCGGGCCAGCATGTCTTCCGCTTCAACGGCACCACCGAGTGGGCGCTGGACACGGTCGAGCAGCACGAGGCCATCTGGATTCCCCGCGAGGAGCAGCTCCGCGATGCGCTCGGCGACGCCTTCGTGTCGCTGCACCGGGAGCAGTCGGGCGCCTACGTGGTGAGGTTCGCGCCGGCGGGCGACGCCGACCCTGGCAGCGGTGCTGCACCTGGCACCGATACCGACGCTGACCCTGGCGCTGGCGCCGGCACTGGCACTGGCACTGGCACTGCACTCGGTGCCGATGCTGACGCCGGTGGCCTGCGCGAGGTCCGGGCACCTCATGCTGAGGACGCCTACGCGGGCGCGCTCCTGACCCGTCTCACGCGCGCCTGAGCGTCTCGCGCTCCTGACCCGACCCGCGCGCGCCTGACCGTCTCACGCGCGCCTGATCCGTCCCTCGGCCACCACCACTGCCGTATACGGGCACTCGGGCGACGACCGTCCGGCGACACGCGGGCTCGTTCCACTGATCCGTTGCAGTGACGAGACGAATCAGTGGAACGGAGGCGCGACGTACCGGAGCGCCCGACGGGCGGGCCCGGGCGCAGCGGACTCCGGCAGCAGCCCGGACACGCCAGCCCCTGACGCAGCGGCCCCGGGTATAGCGAAAGGGCCGGCCTCCCCCAGGGGGAAGGCCGACCCTTCACGTCGATCCTGCTGCGGTCACCAGGACCGTTGGATCACTTGGCTCGCTCGAGGATCTCGACCAGGCGCCACCGCTTGGAGGCGGAGAGCGGTCGGGTCTCCATGATGAGGACACGGTCGCCGATACCGGCGGTGTTCTCCTCGTCGTGGGCCTTGAACTTGCTCGTCTTGGTCGTGACCTTGCCGTAGCGAGCGTGCTTGACGCGCTCCTCGACCTCGACGACGACGGTCTTGTCCATCTTGTCGGAGACCACGAAGCCGCGGACGGTCTTGCGGTACGGGCGCTCATGGGACGACGCGTGCGCGCCTTCCTTGTCGAGCACCTCGACCTCGTCGACGGCCGGGGCCTCGGCCTTGCTGTTCTCAGTCATGTCTGTTCCTCGCTTCGCGGTCACTCGGCGGCGCCGGGCGCCTGTCGGATGCCCAGCTCGCGCTCGCGCAGGATCGTGTAGATCCGTGCGATGTCCTTCTTGACGGACCGCAGGCGGCCGGAGCTCTCGAGCTGACCGGTGGCGGACTGGAAACGGAGCTTGAACAGCTCGTCCTTCGCCTTCGCCAGCTCGTCGGCCAGCTTGGCGTCGTCCAGCTTGTCCAGTTCATCGGCGGTGAGCTTGGTCGCTGCCATCAGATGTCACCACCCTCTCGGCTCAGAATGCGGCACTTCATGGGGAGCTTGTGCATCGCCAGGCGCAGCGCCTCGCGGGACACTTCCTCGGACACGCCCGCGACCTCGAAGAGGACACGGCCGGGCTTGATGTTGGCGACCCACCACTCGACCGAACCCTTACCGGAGCCCATGCGGACCTCGGCAGGCTTCTTGGTCAGCGGCCGGTCGGGGTAGATGTTGATGTACACCTTGCCGCCACGCTTCATGTAGCGCGTCATGGCGATTCGTGCCGCCTCGATCTGACGGTTGGTGACGTAGGCCGGCGCGAGCGCCTGGATGCCGTAGTCGCCGAACGCCAGCTCGGTGCCGCCCTTGGCCATGCCGCTGCGGGTCGGGTGGTGCTGCTTGCGGTGCTTGGTCCTGCGGGGGATCAGCATGTCGCTCAGGCCTCCGTTCCGGACTGCTGTGCGGGAGCGGACGCCGGCTGCTCCGTGGGGGCGGCGGCCGGAGCGGCAGCCTGGGCTGCTCCCTCGGTGCTGCCACCCTCACGACGGGCGTTGGCGTTGCGCTCGTTGCGACGGCCGCGCGGGCGCTCGGCACGGGGGCCGCGGCCGCCGGAGCGGGGACCCTGCGTGGCGGCCTGGGCCGCGAGCTCCTTGGCGGTGACGTCGCCCTTGTAGATCCACACCTTCACGCCGATGCGGCCGAAGGCGGTGCGGGCCTCGTAGAAGCCGTAGTCGATGTTCGCGCGGAGGGTGTGCAGCGGCACGCGCCCCTCGCGGTAGAACTCGTTGCGGCTCATCTCGGCGCCGCCGAGGCGGCCGGAGACGGCCACTCGGATGCCCTTCGCGCCGGCGCGCTGCGCGGACTGCATGCCCTTGCGCATCGCACGACGGAAGGAGACGCGGGCGGCGAGCTGCTCGGCGATGCCCTGGGCGACCAGCTGAGCGTCGTTCTCGGGGTTCTTGACCTCGAGGATGTTCAGCTGGATCTGCTTGCCGGTGAGCTTCTCCAGCTCGCCGCGCAGACGCTCGGCCTCGGCACCCCGGCGCCCGATGACGATGCCCGGGCGGGCGGTGTGGAGGTCGACGCGGACACGATCACGGGTGCGCTCGATCTCGACCTTGGAGATGCCGGCGCGCTCGAGCCCCTTGGACATGAGCTTGCGGATCGCGACGTCTTCCTTCACGTAGTCGCGATAACGCTGACCCTCCTTGGAGGAGTCGGCGAACCACCGGCTGCTGTGCTCCGTGGTGATCCCGAGGCGGAACCCGTTCGGATTGACCTTCTGGCCCATTCGGGACTCCTTACTTGTTCACGGGAGCGACCACCACGGTGACGTGGCTGGTGCGCTTCTTGATCTGGAAGGCTCGACCCTGTGCGCGCGGCTGGAACCGCTTCATGGTCGGGCCCTCATCGACGAATGCGGAGGAGACGACGAGTTCGCGCTCATCGAAGCGCTCCCCCGCCTGATCTGCCTTCACCCGCGCGTTGGCGATCGCGGACTCGACGAGCTTGAGGACGGGCTCGCTGGCTCCCTGCGGGGCGAACCGCAGGGTGTCCAGGGCCTCGGCCGTGCTCTTGCCACGAATCAGGTCCACAACGCGGCGAGCCTTCATGGGCGACATGCGGAGGTACCGCACCTGCGCCTTGGCTTCCATTGCTGTCCTGCTTTCTTCGGATTGCTGATGGTGCTGCCGCGTGACCGAGGTCAGCGGCGGCGGCCCTTCTTGTCGTCCTTCTCGTGGCCCTTGAAAGTCCGCGTGGGAGCGAACTCGCCGAGCTTGTGGCCGACCATGGCCTCGGTGACGAACACCGTGACGTGCTTGCGGCCGTCGTGCACTGCGAAGGTGTGGCCGAGGAAGTCCGGCGTGATGACCGAACGACGCGACCAGGTCTTGATGAGGTTCTTGGTGCCCTTCTCGTTCTGAGCGTCCACCTTCTTCTGGAGGTGATCGTCGACGAACGGGCCCTTGGCGATACTGCGAGGCATAGTCTGTGGTTCTCCCTATCAGCGCTTCTTGCCGGTCCGGCGGCGGCGCACGATGAGCTTGTCGCTCTCCTTGCCGGGTCGCCGGGTACGGCCCTCGGGCTGACCCCAGGGCGACACCGGATGCCGACCACCGGAGGTGCGGCCCTCGCCGCCGCCGTGCGGATGGTCGATGGGGTTCATGACGACGCCACGCACGTGAGGGCGCTTGCCCTTCCAGCGCATGCGGCCGGCCTTGCCCCAGTTGATGTTGGACTGCTCCGCGTTGCCGACCTCACCGATGGTGGCGCGGCAGCGGGCATCGACGTTGCGGATCTCGCCGGACGGCATGCGCAGCTGCGCGTACGGTCCTTCCTTGGCGACCAGCTGCACGGAGGCGCCGGCGCTGCGGGCGATCTTGGCACCGCCGCCGGGGCGCAGCTCGATCGCGTGGATCACGGTGCCCAGCGGGATGTTGCGCAGCGGCAGATTGTTGCCGGGCTTGATGTCCGACTCCGGACCGTTCTCGATCCAGTCGCCCTGACGCAGCTTCGCCGGGGCGAGGATGTAGCGCTTCTCGCCGTCGGTGTAGTGCAGCAGCGCGATGCGCGCGGTGCGGTTGGGGTCGTACTCGATGTGTGCGACCTTGGCACCGACGCCGTCCTTGTCGTGGCGACGGAAGTCGATGACACGGTAGGCACGCTTGTGGCCGCCGCCCCGGTGACGGGAGGTGATGCGGCCGTTGCTGTTGCGCCCGCCCGACTTGGACAGCGGGCGGACCAGCGACTTCTCAGGGGTGTCGCGGGTGACCTCGACGAAGTCGGCGCCACTCGAGCCGCGACGACCGGGCGTGGTCGGCTTGCTCTTACGAATTGCCATGTGGGTTTCCCTCAGACTCTCTTCGGCTCCTCGGATATCGGCCGCCTCAGGCGACCGACCCTCCGAAGATGTCGATGGCTCCGTCAGTCAGGGTGACCACGGCGCGCTTGGTGTCCTTGCGCTTGCCGGTCCCGAAGCGCGTGCGGCGCGACTTGCCCTGACGGTTGATCGTGTTCACCGAGGAGACCTTGACGTCGAAGATGGACTCGACGGCGATCTTGATCTCGGTCTTGTTGGCGCGGGCGTCCACCAGGAAGGTGTACTTGCCCTCGTCCATCAGCCCGTAGCTCTTCTCGGAGACGACCGGGGCCAGCAGGACGTCGCGGGGATCCTTGTTCAGCACGGTCACTTCGACTCCTCCTTGGCGGGCTCGGCGGCCTCAGCGGCCTGGGCGCCGTCCTCGTCGTCGGAGGCCGGGGCCTCCTGCGCGGCGGCGGCCGGGGCCGACGACGCGTTCTTCGCCGCGGCGAAGGACGAGGTGGGCAGGGACACGGTGGCCTGGGCGACGAAGTCCTCCAGCGCACCGGCGGTGAAGACCACGTCGTCGGAGAGCATGACGTCGTAGGTGTTCACCTGGTCCGCGTACAGGACGTGCGCGGTGGGCAGGTTGCGCGAGCTCAGCGCGCCCAGGTCGTCGTCACGACGCACGACGACCAGCACGTGCCGGCGGTCGGAGACGTGGGACAGGGTGGTGCGGACGGCCTTCGTCGACGGCGCATTGCCGTCGAGGAGGGACGAGACCACGTGGACGCGGCCGTTGCGGGCCCGATCCGAGAGGGCACCGCGCAGAGCGGCAGCCTTCATCTTCTTCGGGGTGCGCTGGCTGTACTCGCGGGGGACGGGGCCGTGGACGGTGCCGCCACCGGTGAACTGCGGGGCGCGGAGGGAGCCCTGACGGGCACGACCGGTGCCCTTCTGCTTCCAGGGCTTCTTGCCGCCGCCACGCACCTCGGCGCGGGTCTTGGCCTTGTGGGTGCCCTGACGGGACGCCGCCTGCTGGGCGACGACCACCTGGTGGATCAGGGGCACGTTGGTCTGCACGTCGAAGATCGACGCGGGCAGCTCGACGGTGCCGGACTTGGTGCCGGCCGGATCGAGCACGTCGACAGTCAGATTCGCTGCCATCGGGCTCAGGCCTCCTTCGCGGGGCTCTTGACGGCCGAGCGGACCAGCACGAGCCCGCCTTTGGGGCCGGGAACGGCACCCTTGACGAGCACGAGGCCCTTCTCGACGTCGACCGCGTGAACGGTCAGGTTCTGGACACTGGTTCGGGCGCTGCCCATGCGGCCGGCCATGCGCTGGCCCTTGAAGACGCGACCGGGCGTGGCGGCGCCGCCGATGGAACCGGGCTTGCGGTGGTTGCGGTGCGCACCGTGGGAGGCACCGACACCGGCGAAGCCGTGGCGCTTCATGACGCCCGCGGTGCCCTTGCCCTTGGAGGTGCCGACGACGTCGACCTTCTGGCCGGCCTCGAAGATCGACGCGTCGATCTCCTGACCCAGCGAGTAGTCGGTGGCGTCAGCGGTGCGCAGCTCGACCAGGTGACGGCGCGGGGTCACGCCGGCCTTGTCGAAGTGGCCGCGCAGCGGCTGCGAGACCTTGCGCGGATCGATCTGCCCGTAGGCGATCTGCACGGCGTCGTATCCGTCGTTCTCGACGGAGCGGATCTGGGTGACGACGTTCGCACCGGTCTGCACGACGGTCACGGGGACGAGCTTTCCGTTCTCGTCCCAGACCTGGGTCATGCCGAGCTTGGTGCCGAGCACGCCGGACACGGGGCGGGCGCTCTGACCCGTCAGTTCGTTGCTCATGTCCACCTGCCTCAGAGCTTGATCTCGATGTTGACGTCCGCCGGCAGATCGAGGCGCATGAGCGAGTCCACGGCCTTGGGCGTGGGATCGACGATGTCGATCAGTCGCTTGTGCGTGCGCATCTCGAAGTGCTCACGGGAGTCCTTGTACTTGTGCGGCGACCGGATGACGACGAACACGTTCTTCTCGGTCGGCAGCGGCACCGGGCCCACAACAGTCGCGCCCGCGCTGGAGACCGTGTCGACGATCTTGCGCGCCGAGCTGTCGATCACTTCGTGGTCGTACGACTTGAGCCGGATGCGGATCTTCTGTCCCGCCATGGCGTCCTGTCTCTCTTCTTCGTCTGGCATGGATGCACCCGACCCCGGCACCCGAGGACGGGCGTGTCGGCCTCCGCGGGACATAAGAATCCAGCGTTCGGCCACCGAGGATCGGCTGCTTCTGCGACTTCTTCCCTCTGACGATGCGCACTCGATGCAGGTGCATCGTTCGCATCCTCGGGACGGACCTCATCCGGTGATCATTCGCCGTGATCCGGAGACCATGGAGAACGGAACCGGGCATGTCGGCCCGCGCAGACAACTCGAACAGTCTGCCAGACGCGCACTCGAGGCCACAAGAGGACCCCGGGTGCACCCGGTCACACGGGCATCGCGCCCGTCGGCGGAGCAGGATGACGTCGGGCCTCGTCGACGGCGCGGCGCCCGACGTCCAGCGCGGAGGCGGTCACTTGTTCGTGCTGGGGTCCATCCCGCCCTGCAGCTGACGCTGGAAGATCATGTAGACGATCAGCACCGGCAGGATCGTGATCGTCACGGAGGCGAACATCGCCGCCCAGTCCGAGTTGTAGCCCTGCTGGGCCTGCATGTTGACGAGGCCTTGGGCGAGCACGAACTTGTCGCGGTCGGTGTTGAGCACCACGGGGATGAGGAACTGGTTCCACAGCCCGAGGAAGTTGAAGATGGTCACGCTGGCCATCCCGGGGCCCGCCATCGGCAGCATCACCTGGAAGAAGGTGCGGAAATCCCCCGCCCCGTCGATCGCCGCGGCCTCCGAGATCTCCTCGGGCAGCTGCCGGAAGAAGGCGTAGAGGAAGAAGACCGTGAACGGGAGGGCGAAGCCCACGTAGGCCATGATCAGCCCGAAGTAGGTGCCCCGGATCTGCATCGACTCCATGATGAAGAACAGCGGCACCACGGCCAGGAAGAGCGGGAACGTCAGCCCCGCGATCAGGGCGTAATAGATGATCCGCCGGCCGGGGAACTCGTAGCGCGCGAGCACGTAGGCGCACATCGCTCCCAGCAGCATCACCAGCACCAGGGCGCAGCCGACCACGAGCACCGTGTTCCCGAAGAACCGGCCGATGCCCGCCTGCTCCCACGCCCGCACGAAGTTGTCGAGGTTCAGCCGTTCGGGCAGCGCGAACGGGGAGGCGAGGATGCCGCGCGAGGTCTTGAACGAGCTGAAGACCGTCCAGATCAGCGGCAGCACCACCACCAGCGCCCACGCGGCCAGGATCGTCTGCGCGAGGATGCCGAAGGCGCGATCGCCGCCCGTGCGCTTCGTCCGCCGCGAGGCGGGCACGGCAAGATCGGGGGCCGACGGGGCGTTCTGCGTCGGGGTCTCGGTGCTCATCGGCGCTCCCTCTCCCGGGTGGAGAACAGCACGATCACGGCCATCAGCATCGTCAGCAGCGCCATGACCACGCCCATCGCCGAGGCGCGCCCGAACTGCGAGCTGGTGAAGGCCGTCTCGTACAGCAGGCGCGAGACCACGTCGGTGCTCTTGCCGATGCCGCCGGTGGGCGTCATGACGCTGACGTAGACGAACATGTCCAGCGCCAGGATCCCCATGTACACGGCGGCGGTGGAGACGTTCTCCCGCACCATCGGCAGGATGACGCCGACCGCGAGGCGCAGGCGCCCCGCCCCGTCGATGCGGGCCGCCTCGATGACCTCGGCCGGGACCGACTTGATGGCGGCGACGAACAGCACCATGTAGAAACCGACGAGGCTCCAGACCACGGCCGCGATGATCGCGGCGAGCGCGAATCGCCGATCACCGAGCCAGCCGATGTGCACCTCCTGGCCGAACAGACCCAGCGGCACGTTGAGGATGCCGTTGAGCAGGCCGCCGTTGGGCGAGTAGATGAAGGCGAACAGGATGCCGACGACGACCGCGGGGATCACGTAGGGGAAGAAGCTGACCACCCGATAGATGGTGGCGCCCCGGATGCCCTGGATCCGGCCGCGGCTGTCCCCGCCCACGGTGACCAGCACGGCGAGCGCGAAGGCGAGCGTGATGGTGATCGTGGGCAGCACGATCATGTAGATCAGGTTGTTGGCCAGGGCCCTGCGGAATCCCGGGTCCTGGAACAGGGAGACGTAGTTGTCCAGCCCGATGAATCGCGGAGCCTGGGACAGGCCGCGCCAGTCGGTCAGCGAGTAGTAGAACGCCTGCAGGAACGGGGAGACCACGAACAGCACGTAGACCAGCAGCGGCAGGCCCAGGAAGAGTGCGAAGAACAGGAGCCGACCGGGGGTGAGGCGGTTCCGCGCCCCCCGCGAGCGCCTGGGGCCCGCCGGGGGCGCGGAGGTGGGGACCGCTGCCATCACTCGACGTCGAACTTCTCGATACCTTCGTCCTCGCGGACCTCGTCGATGGCGGCCTGCGACCGCTCGATGGCCTGGTCGGCGGTGATGTCGCCGTTGAGGAACTCCGCCCACAGCGGCTTGAACACGGTGCCCATGTTGTACCAGGCAGCGAAGTTGTAGTTGAAGACGTCCTCGCCGGCAGCCGTGATCATCTCGTTGACCGAAGCGAGCGCCGTGGAGCCGAAGGCGTCCTCGGGAATGGTGTCCTTGACGACGGTCATGGAGGACGTGATCTCCGAGAAGTTCTGGCACTGCTGCTTCGACAGCATGATGCGCAGGAACTCCATGCCCCCGGCGCCGTTGGCGGCCTCGGCGGGTACGAAGAAGGGCTCGCCGGCGGTGCCGTGGACCGCGGCCTCGCCCATGGCGGCGGCGTCCGTGAGCATCGGAGCCGGCACACCCGTCATCCGGTAGTCCTCGGGCGTGACACCGGCCTGCTCGTTCTCGATCCAGGACCCCGACGGGTACATGACGGCATTGCCGGTGACCCATTGGGTCTGGGCCTCGGTGTGCTGGATCCCGGCCCCGCCGGCCATGAAGTAGCCGGCCGAGACAGCGTCCTCGATGGCGGTGAAGGCGGCGACGACGGCGTCCTGGTGATAGGCATCGTCCTCGAGCAGGTCGAGTTTGCGGGACAGGTCCGGGCCGGCCTCCTTGATCGCCATCGACAGCGCGAGCTCGTGGTAGTAGTCCGCGGCGTTCTGACCACCCCAGGGGAACATCGCCAGGTCCTCGCTCGCCGCGGCCTCGGCGATGGTCATCACCTCGTCCCACGTGCGGGGCGGCTCCCAGCCCTTCTCCTCGAACTGGCTGGCCGAGTACCACAGGGCGAAGATCTCGTAGACGTAGTTGATCGCGTAGACCGTGCCGGAGTACGTGCCCGGATCCAGCACGCCGGGAAGCAGCGACTCCCCGACGGTGCCGCCATCCAGCGACGGTGCCTCGATCAGGGCGCCGATGTCGGCGATGCTGCCCTCGGAGATCAGAGCGCTGGCGTTCATCGACTGGGCACCGGCGTTGTCGAACAGGTCCGGCGGGTCCCCGCCGATGAACCGGGTCTGGAGGTCGGATTGGATGTTCACGGTCGAGCTGACGTCGACCTCGGCGTCGGGGTACAGCTCGGAGTACTTCTCCCCCGCATCGACGGCGTACTGGTCCCCGTAGCCACCGTCGAAGACGATCACCTCGACGGGGTCGGAGCCCGCGACGCCGAAGGGGTTGTCGTCGCTGACGTCCCCACCGCCCTCCGGGGCAGCACCGCCACTGTCATCGTCTCCCCCGCCGCCGCCCGCGGCGCAGGCGCTCAGCGCGGCCGCACCGGTACCGGAGGAAGCGAGTGCGAGGAACCGACGGCGCGAGGCGCCCAGGCGGTCCAGCGGGGTCTCCAGCGAGGAGCTCTCGGAGTCGTTCATCGTGGCCTCTTCGTCGAGTGGTGTCAGGGACGTGATGCAGTGGCACGGACCATACCCACAGCGCGTGTGACGTGAGCCTCATACGCTCGGAGCGAGTCCCGATCGTAATCGGCTGCTCCGCCCCGGTGATGCCACCGACGCACGCCCTGACGTGTCCAGCGACCGTTCGGACAAGCTTCAGCCCGGGCGCGGCCCCCTGTTCTACCGTGGGGCCATGAGTCAGCCACCGCACACCGCCTCCCCCCTGACCGCGCGCCTGTACGACCTGGAGTACCCGCGGTCCCTCGGTGTCTACAGCACGTACCAGGAAGTGCAGTCCGTCGTCGACACCCTCGCCGACAACCAGTTCCCCGTCCAGAGCACCCTGATCGTCGGCACCGATCTCAAGCTCATGGAGCGCGTCACGGGACGCAAGACCTGGGGCCGCGTGGTGGGCCAGGGCGTGCTGTCGGGACTGTGGATGGGCCTGTTCCTGGGACTGCTGCTGATGCTGATCACGCCCAGCAACGTCATGGTCATCCTGACCAGCATCCTGATGGGCATCGTGTTCTTCACGGTGTGGGCCGTGATCGGGTACGCCATGACCGGTGGCCGGCGGGACTTCACCTCCATGACCGCCACGATCCCGATGCAGTACGAGCTCCTGGTCGAGCACAAGCACGCTGATCAGGCGCGCCGCCTGCTGGCCGAGACCGGCGCCTCCCCCGCGGCGGCGCCGCAGTCGCCGGCCACCGCACTGCCCGGGCACGGCGGTCAGACGCCGCCGGCCGCCGGGTACGGCCAGTCCTGGCAGTCCCCGCAGCAGCCCTCCCCGCAGCAGCCCTCGCCGCAGCACCCTGGGCCCGGACAGGCCGCAGGCCCGCCGTCGGGCTCCCAGCAGCCGGACGCCCAGCAGCCAGGGTCACCGCAGCCCGGCGGGCGCTCCCGCCCCACCTACGGTCAGCCGGCTCCGGCCGCAGCGCCTCAGCCGACCGCGGAGGGCCGCTCCCGCAGCGGCCGCCCCAGCTTCGGCCAGCCCGCCGGCACTCCGATGCACGGCCAGTCCATGCAGGGCGAGTCCGTGCAGGGTGAGGCCGGGTCCGGCCAGGCTCCGCAGACACAGGCCGCGTCCGGTGAGGAGTACGGGGTCCCGCAGCCGGACGCCGGGCAGTTCGACGCCGCCGGCGGCCGCGGCTACGGCCAGTTCGATGCCGACCGGCCGCCGGAGCACGGGCAGGAGGCGCAGGAGAACCAGGAGCGTGGCAGCTCGGAGCGCTGAGCTGACGTGCCGATCGGCCTCCTCCACCGACGAGAGCCCCTGCCCCGCTTAGCGGCGGGCCAGGGGCTCTTCTGTGACCGGCAGGACGCTGTGACCGGCAGGACGTGACCACCCACCGCTTTCCGGACCGACGGGGTATGGCCTCCCAGTCTCATCTGCGGCCTCGGGACGCAGACACCCACCGCGCGAAGCCCGGCGGAACCGGGGCCGGGGACGGCACGGACAGCCGGGCATGCAGAAGGCCCCGGACCGGTCAACCCGGTCCGGGGCCTTCTGGATGATGCGGCGACCGTGTGCACGGCCGCCTCACCGCAACGGGGTCTCCCCCGCGCAGATCACTTCTGGATCGAGGTGACCCGGCCGGAGCCCACGGTGCGGCCACCCTCACGGATGGCGAAGCCGAGGCCCTCCTCCATGGCGATCGGCTGGATCAGCTCGACCGACATCTCGGTGTTGTCGCCGGGCATGACCATCTCGGTGCCCTCGGGCAGCGTGATGACGCCGGTGACGTCGGTGGTGCGGAAGTAGAACTGCGGGCGGTAGTTCGAGTAGAACGGGTTGTGACGCCCGCCCTCGTCCTTGGAGAGGATGTAGACCTGCGCCTCGAAGTTCGTGTGCGGGGTGATGGTGCCCGGCTTCACGACGACCTGGCCGCGCTCGACGTCCTCGCGCTTGGTACCGCGCAGGAGCAGACCGCAGTTCTCGCCGGCCCACGCCTCGTCCATCTGCTTGTGGAACATCTCGATACCGGTGACGATCGTCTTCTGCGCCTCACGGATGCCGAGGATCTCGACCTCCGAGTTGATGGCGAGCTTGCCGCGATCGACCTTGCCGGTGACGACGGTGCCGCGACCGGTGATGGTGAAGACGTCCTCGACGGGCATGAGGAACGGCTTGTCCATGTCGCGCTCCGGATCCGGAACGTTGTCGTCCACAGCGGCCATCAGGTCCTGGACGGACTTGACCCACTTCTCGTCGCCCTCGAGGGCCTTGAGCGCGGAGACCTGGATGACGGGGGCGTCCTCGTCGAAGTCCTGGGAAGCCAGCAGCTCGCGGACCTCCATCTCGACGAGCTCGAGGATCTCCTCGTCCTCCACCATGTCGGCCTTGTTCAGGGCGACGACGATGTAGGGCACGCCGACCTGGCGGGCGAGCAGCACGTGCTCGCGGGTCTGCGCCATCGGACCGTCGGTGGCGGCGACCACGAGGATCGAACCGTCCATCTGGGCCGCACCGGTGATCATGTTCTTGATGTAGTCGGCGTGGCCGGGAGCGTCGACGTGCGCGTAGTGACGCTTCTCCGTCTGGTACTCGATGTGCGAGATGTTGATCGTGATGCCGCGCTGCTTCTCTTCCGGCGCGTTATCGATCTGATCGAAGTCTCGACGCTCGTTCAGGTCCGGGTACTGCTCGTACAGGACCTTGGAGATCGCAGCGGTCAGCGTGGTCTTGCCGTGGTCGACGTGACCGATGGTGCCGATGTTGACGTGCGGCTTGTTCCGCTCGAACTTGGCCTTCGCCATGGTGGTGTCCTCCTAGGACTTCTTATCGTGGTACTTCTGGATCGGGATCGGGTTCCGTCCACGAGGACGGAGGTCCGATGGAAGCGCGGGGGAACAGGAGAAGGAGCCTACCCGTTCCCTCGGCTTCTCACTCGCCCCGGGTCTTCGCGACGATCTCTTCCGAGATGCTGGAGGGGACCTCCGCGTAGCTGTCGAACTGCATCGTGTACATCGCACGCCCCTGGGTCCTGGACCGCAGGTCGCCGACGTACCCGAACATCTCGGACAGCGGGACGAGAGCACGGATGGCCTTGATCCCGCTCACGTCCTCCATCGACTGCACCTGACCGCGTCGCGCGTTCAGGTCGCCGATGACTTCTCCCATGTAGTCCTCCGGAGTGCGGACCTCGACGCTCATGACCGGCTCGAGGAGCACGGGCTTCGCCTGGCGGAGGGCTTCCTTGGCAGCCATGGAGCCGGCGATCTTGAACGCCATCTCCGAGGAGTCGACGTCGTGGAAGGCGCCGTCGATCAGGCTGGCCTTGACGTTGACCACCGGGTAGCCGGCGATGATGCCGGATTCCAGCGCGTCCTGGATGCCCGCGTCCACGCTCGGGATGTACTCGCGCGGGATGCGACCGCCGGTGACCTTGTTCTCGAACTCGTAGAACACGCCCTCCTCGGCATCGGTCAGAGGCTCGAAGGTGATCTGCACCTTCGCGAACTGGCCGGAGCCGCCGGTCTGCTTCTTGTGGGTGAAGTCGTACTTCTCCACCGTGCGCTTGATCGTCTCGCGGTAGGCCACCTGGGGCTTGCCGATGTTGGCCTCGACCTTGAACTCGCGGCGCATGCGGTCCACGAGGATGTCGAGGTGCAGCTCGCCCATGCCCTTGATGACCGTCTGGCCGGTCTCCTCGTCCAGCTCCACCTGGAAGGTGGGGTCCTCCTTGGCGAGCTTCTGGATGGCCACGCCCAGCTTCTCCTGGTCGCCCTTGGTCTTGGGCTCGATGGCCACGTTGATGACCGGGTCGGGGAAGCTCATGGACTCGAGCTGGATCGGGTTCGACGAGTCGGTCAGGGTGTCACCGGTGGTGGTGTCCTTCAGGCCGACGAACGCGTAGATGTGGCCCGCGAAGGCCTCCTCGACCGGGTTCTCCTGGTTCGAGTGCATCTGGAACAGCTTCCCGACGCGCTCCTTCTTGCCGGTGGTGGCATTGAGGATCTGCTCGCCGGTCTTGACCTGGCCGGAGTAGACGCGCACGTAAGTCAGCGTCCCGAAGAACGGGTGCGCGGCGACCTTGAAGGCGAGGCCGGAGAAGGGCTCGTCCCAGTCGGGCTTACGGGTCAGCTCGGTGTCCTCGTCGCCCGGCTTGTGGCCGACCATCGGGGGCACGTCCAGCGGGGAGGGCAGGTAGTCGATGACCGCGTCGAGCATGGGCTGGACGCCCTTGTTCTTGAACGCGGAGCCCAGGAAGATCGGGTACGCCTCGGAGTTGACGGTCAGGGCCCGGATACCGGACTTGAGCTCGTCGACGGTGAGGTCGCCCTCCTCGAGGTACTTGTCCATGAGCTCCTCGGAGCTCTCGGCGACGTCCTCGACCAGCTTGGCGCGGTACTCGTCGACCGTGTCCTGGACGTCCTCGGGGATCGGGATCTCGACCTGGTACTGGCCGAGAGCAGCGTCGCCCTTCTTCTTGCCGAACTTGGGCATGTCCTCGGGGAAGACCTCGGGCCACTCGTAGGCCTTCATCTCGACCAGGTCGACGATGCCGTTGAAGTCGCTCTCCGAGCCGATCGGCACCTGCATCACCAGCGGCTTGGCCTTCAGACGGTCGATGATCGTCTGGACGGTGAAGAAGAAGTCGGCGCCGAGCTTGTCCATCTTGTTGACGAAGCAGATGCGCGGGACGTCGTACTTGTCGGCCTGGCGCCACACGGTCTCCGACTGGGGCTCCACGCCCTCCTTGCCGTCGAACACGGCGACCGCACCGTCGAGCACGCGCAGCGAGCGCTCCACCTCGACGGTGAAGTCGACGTGGCCCGGGGTGTCGATGATGTTGATCTGGCTGTCGTGCCAGTAGCAGGTGGTCGCGGCGGACGTGATGGTGATGCCGCGCTCCTTCTCCTGCTCCATCCAGTCCATCGTGCCGGCGCCGTCGTGGGTCTCACCGATCTTGTAGTTGACCCCGGTGTAGTACAGGATGCGCTCGGTCGTGGTGGTCTTACCGGCATCGATGTGGGCCATGATGCCGATGTTTCGGACCTTTGTGAGGTCACTGAGCACTGCGAGTGCCACGGGCTATGCCTTTCTGCAGAACGGGAGCTGGTCGACGTGCCGGAGGGCAGTCGGTGGGGTCCGCCCGCACGGGACGGACCCCACCGGAACTCACCAGCGGTAGTGGGCGAAGGCCCGGTTGGACTCGGCCATCTTGTGGGTGTCCTCGCGACGCTTGACAGCGGCGCCGAGGCCGTTGGAGGCGTCGAGGATCTCGTTCATCAGACGCTCGGTCATCGTGTGCTCACGACGCGCGCGGGAGTAGCTGACCAGCCAGCGCAGCGCCAGCGTGGTCGCACGGCCCGGCTTGACCTCGATCGGGACCTGGTAGGTCGCACCGCCGACGCGGCGGGAGCGGACCTCGAGGCTGGGACGGATGTTGTCCAGCGCCTTCTTCAGGGTCACGACCGGATCCTGGTCGTTCTTGGCACGGCAGCCCTCGAGGGCGTCGTAGACGATCCCCTCGGCGACGGTCTTCTTGCCGTCCAGGAGGATCTTGTTGATGAGCTGGGTGACGATCGGCGAGCCGTAGACGGGGTCGACGACCAGCTGGCGCTTGGGAGCGGGGCCCTTACGAGGCATTACTTCTTCTCCTTCTTCGCGCCGTAGCGGGAGCGGGCCTGCTGACGGCCGCGCACGCCCTGGGTGTCGAGGGAGCCACGCACGATCTTGTAGCGCACGCCCGGCAGGTCCTTCACACGGCCGCCGCGGACGAGCACGATGGAGTGCTCCTGCAGGTTGTGGCCGACGCCGGGGATGTAGGCGGTCACCTCGATGCCGCTCGAGAGGCGCACACGCGCGATCTTGCGCAGTGCCGAGTTCGGCTTCTTGGGAGTCTGGGTGTAGACGCGCGTGCAGACGCCGCGGCGCTGGGGCGAACCCTTGAGCGCGGGCGTCTTCGAGGCGGTGGACTTGGCGTCCCGCCCCTTGCGCACCAACTGCTGGATTGTGGGCACAGCTTCTCTTTCTGTTCAGCCATCGGCGCTGTTCGCACCGACGGATCGACTTCTTCGACCGCTCGCACGGTCGGCGACCCGAATCGCCGTCCCCATGCCCGAGGATGGTCAGCGGTTCGACCCGCCCGACGAGTGATGGCACCCGACGGGCGTCCGGAAGGACCGTGATCGGCGCCCGCGGGACGGGGCCGGGCATGGCCGCCGGTTCCGTAAATCGGGCACGCCGCAAGGATCCGCTCCTCGCGGGGGACACCAATCCGCGGCTGCCCCGAAGGGTTTTCGCGGATCTCGTCCCGGGTCACGACCAGAGGGCACTCCGGACGCAACGGCAGTCTACTGAGGCCGCGTGCATGCGGTCAAAGCTTGTGCCTGGTTCCGACGCAGATCACATCACGGCTCGTGACGGCGCGGGAGGGTCCGGCGCCCGGGGGTGGCACCGGGATGAGGGCACGCCTCAGCGCGCGCGGCGGCCTGCCTCGGCTTCTCCCACCACAAAATGGCCGTGAGCGCAGGTGCACGTCCGAAAATGGGGGTGACCCGACGCTGGCGACCATCTTTTTGCGGGCGCCATAGCAGGTGGGCGCCGACGCGGGCGCCCTAGCAGATGGGCGCCGACGCGGGCGGCCTCGACAGACCACGAGCGCGCCGCGAGGAGTTCGCGGCGCGCTCGTGATGTGCTGCCGGTCTCGGGCGAACCGGCCGTGACGCCTCGGGTCAGCGGATGCCGAGCTTCGCGGTGCAGGACGGCCATGCGCCCCAGCCCTGGCCGGCCTGGACCTTCTTGGCGATCTCGATCTGCTGTTCGCGGGTGGCCAGGTGCGCCGAGGAGGCGTACTTGCCGCCACCGAACGCGCGCCAGGTCGACTTCGTGAACTGCAGGCCTCCGTAGAAGCCGTTGCCCGTGTTGATCGACCAGTCACCACCGGACTCGCACTGGGCGAGACGGTCCCACACGGAGCCGGAGGACACCGACGGTGCGGACGCGCCGGTGTTCCCGTCGTTCTCCTCGCGCTCCGAGCTGCGGCTGGACTTGCTGCCGGAGCGCTCCTTCGCCTCGTCGGAGGAGTCGGAGCTGCTCGACTTCTCCTCGGTGTCGCTCTCGGGCTCCGGCTCGGGCTCGGGCTCCGGGGCCGGCTTGGTGCCCTCGGCGATGACCTCGGTGACCGGCTCGGTGACGACCTCCTCCGAGACCAGCTCGGACTCGGTGACCTCCCCGTCGACGGTCTTCTCGGCGTAGACCTTCTCCTTGGAGCCCTTCTTGCCCTCGGTGGTGACCTTGGTCTTGCCCTCGAGCAGCTCGTCGTCCTCAACCGTCTTGGTCTCGAACGGGATCTCCTCGGTCTCGGTCCGCTCTTCCTCGCGGACGCGCGTGACCTGGACCGTCACCCCGTCCTCGAGAGCCGTGTCCCGGCCGGGCTCGCTCGTGTCGGTGTCCTCGATGTCTCCGAGCAGACGCTCCATCGCCTCGCCGACCGTCTTCGCAGCGATCGTGAAGGTGTCCTGGCCGCGCTGGCCGACGAAGGTCACGGTCTTCGCGGTGACGACGTCGATGCCGTCCTCCACCTCGGACAGCTCGGTCTCGGGGGCCGGGGTCACGGCGGCGCCGTCGGCGTCGTAGTCGACCTCCTCGAGCACGTCGGCGACGGTGTCACCGGTGGTCAGCAGCTCCTGCTCCTCGCCATCGATGCTCACGGTGACCGGCGTGCGCTCGATGATCTGGATCTCGATACCGTCAGTGACCTGCTCACCGAGACCGGGCACGACCATATCGGTGTCCTTGACCTCGATGCCCTGGGCCTCGAGCAGCTCGGCGACGGTGGGGCTGAACGTACGCACCTGCTGCTGCTCGCCGTACACCGTCACGGCGGCTTCGTTGGAGACGGCATAGGCCGTTCCGCCGCCGCCGACGCCGACGACGGCCGCGGTCGCAGCCGCGATGATCCACGGAGTCTTCTTCACTGTTCCACCTGTTCCTCGGCCGCCACAGCGGGGCGGCAGTCGTTGCCTGAGCGCGAGTGCCCCGAGCGGGGCACGGGCGTTCCGGCACGAGCGCGCGTTCGGGGGCGAAGCGCAGCGGGGGAAGGTCGCACGGGAACTGCCAGGACCCATCGTTTCGTCCTTTTCGCCTGCTGTGAAGGCGTTCGACGAGGGTTTGGGCTCCCACCCAAGAGGTCTTTACCCGCACGTGAACTTCCGGGTCCGACAGGTCACGCCGGGCGGGCCGTCGGCTCTGCGCCGCGTGGTCCCGCCCACGCGTCCCGCCCACGGGATCCGCCCACGTGAGCCGCCCACGGGGCCGCCCACGGGGCCGCCCACGGGTCCCGCCCACGGGTCCCGCCCACGGGTCCCGCGAACCCGGTTCCCGTCGTCGACGCCCACGCCGGGCTCAGGAGGGACTGCGCAGCCCGCACAGTGCTCCGCTGGGTCCCCGGACGCGACGAGGGGCGGCCCCACCGAAGTGGGACCGCCCCTCATGCCGGTCACGCGGGCCGGTCCGCCGGGCACCCCCGCAGGGTCCTCAGCGCAACGACGCCGCAGCCGTCAGCGACTCAGCGGAAATCCGTGCGGAACGGATCGGCGTAGTCGATGTCGTCCAGGTTCACCGCACCGGTCTGACCGAAGCCGGAGAAGTCCAGCTCGTCGTATCCGGGCACCTGGTACATCTGCGCCTTGGCCTCGTCGGTCGGCTCCACCGCGATGCGGCGGAACCGAGACAGGCCGGTCCCGGCGGGGATCAGCTTGCCGATGATGACGTTCTCCTTGAGCCCCATGAGCGAGTCGCTCTTGCGGTTCAGGGCGGCCTCGGTGAGCACGCGGGTGGTCTCCTGGAAGGAGGCCGCCGACAGCCACGAGTCCGTCGCGAGGGACGCCTTGGTGATGCCCATCAGCTCCGGACGACCGGAGGCGGGCTGCCCGCCCTCGGCGAGCATCCGGCGGTTCTCGCGCTCGAACGCGACCCGCTCGGCGAAGTCGCCGGGCAGCAGGTCGGTGTCACCGGACTCGATGATCGTCACGCGACGCAGCATCTGGCGCACGATGACCTCGATGTGCTTGGCGTGGATGTCCACGCCCTGCGAGATGTACACCTTCTGCACCTCGTCGACCAGGTGCTGCTGCACGGCGCGCGGGCCGAGGATGCGCAGGACCTGCTTCGGGTCCACCGAGCCCTGCGTGAGCTGCTGGCCGACCGCGACATGGTCGCCGTCGCCGATCAGCAGGGTCACACGCTTGGAGACCGTGTAGGTGACCGGGTCGGAGCCGTCGTCCGGCGTCACGGTGATCCGGCGCTGCTTGTCGTTCTCCTCGATCTCGGCGCGACCCGCGAACTCGGTGATCGGCGCGAAGCCGGCCGGGGTGCGGGCCTCGAAGAGCTCCTGGACACGGGGCAGACCGTGGGTGATGTCGCCGTCGGCGCTGGCCACACCACCGGAGTGGAACGTACGCATGGTCAGCTGCGTGCCGGGCTCACCGATGGACTGGGCCGCGACGATGCCGACGGCCTCGCCGATGTCGACCAGCTGGCCGGTCGCGAGCGAGCGGCCGTAGCACTGGGCACAGGTGCCCACTGCCGAATCGCAGGTCAGCACCGAGCGGATCTTGATCTCGCGCACGCCGGCCGCGACCAGCTGCTCGATCTGGACGTCGCCCACCTCGAAGCCGGCCGGGGCCGCCTCCTCGCCGTCGGCGCCGATGGCCGCAGTGGCCAGGACGCGTCCGTACGCCGTGGACTCCACGTGCTCGTGGGTGCGCAGCGCGCCGGCCTCCTCGACCGCGATCGGGATGACCAGGCCCTTGGTGGTGCCGCAGTCGTCCTCGCGGACGATGACGTCCTGCGAGACGTCGACCAGACGACGGGTGAGGTAGCCGGACTGTGCCGTCTTCAGCGCCGTATCCGCCAGGCCCTTGCGGGAGCCGTGCGAGGCGATGAAGTACTCCAGGACCGAGAGCCCCTCCTTGTAGTTGGAGAGGATCGGGCGCGGGATGATCTCACCCTTGGGGTTGTTCACCAGGCCGCGCATGCCGGCGATCTGGCGGATCTGCATCCAGTTGCCGCGGGCGCCCGAGTCCACCATCCGGTAGATGGTGTTGGTCGACTCGAAGTTCTCACGCATGGCGTTGTCGACCTCGTTGGTCGCCTCGGTCCAGATGTCGATGAGCTCCATGTTGCGCTCGGCCTCGGAGACCAGACCGAGGTCCCGGTTCTCCTGGACCTGGGCGGCCTTGGCCTCGAAGCGGGCGACGATCTCCGCCTTGTTCGGCGGGGTGACGACGTCCGAGAGCGCGAAGGAGGCACCAGAGCGGGTCGACCAGGAGAAGCCGTAGGACTTCAGCGCGTCCAGCGACGCGGCGACCTGACCCTTGTCGTAGCTCTCGGCCAGCGCGTTGACGATGCCGCCCAGACGCTTCTTGCCGACCTGGCCCTGGACGAACGGGAAGTCCTCCGGCAGCGCCTCGTTGAAGTAGACGGTGCCCAGAGTGGTCTCCAGGGTGATCGGGTCACCCTCGGTCCACCCCTCCGGGGCCTCCCAGTCGTTGCCGGGAACGATGTCGGTGAAGCGGATCTTCACCGGGGCGTTCAGGTGCAGCTCGCCGCGATCATGGGCCATGATCGCCTCGGCCTCCGAGGCGAAGGAGCGCCCGGCGCCCGGGACGTCCTCGCGCACGGTGGTGAGGTGGTACAGACCGATGACCATGTCCTGCGCGGGCATGGTGACCGGGCGGCCGTCCGAGGGCTTGAGGATGTTGTTCGAGGACAGCATCAGGATGCGGGCCTCGGCCTGGGCCTCGGCCGACAGCGGCAGGTGGACAGCCATCTGGTCACCGTCGAAGTCCGCGTTGAACGCGGCGCACACGAGCGGGTGGAGGTGGATGGCCTTGCCCTCGACGAGCTGCGGCTCGAACGCCTGGATGCCCAGACGGTGCAGGGTCGGGGCACGGTTCAGCAGCACCGGGTGCTCGGTGATGACCTCTTCGAGGACGTCCCAGACCTCCGGACGCGCCCGCTCGACCATCCGCTTGGCCGCCTTCACGTTCTGCGCGTGCGAGAGCTCGACCAGGCGCTTCATGACGAAGGGCTTGAACAGCTCCAGCGCCATGCCCTTGGGCAGGCCGCACTGGTGCAGGCTCAGCTGCGGGCCGTTGACGATGACCGAGCGCGCCGAGTAGTCCACGCGCTTGCCCAGCAGGTTCTGACGGAAACGCCCCTGCTTGCCCTTGAGCATGTCCGAGAGCGACTTCAGCGGGCGGTTGCCCGGTCCGGTGACCGGACGGCCGCGCCGGCCGTTGTCGAACAGCGAGTCGACCGACTCCTGCAGCATGCGCTTCTCGTTGTTCACGATGATCTCGGGAGCCCCGAGGTCCAGCAGCCGCTTGAGGCGGTTGTTGCGGTTGATCACGCGACGGTACAGATCGTTGAGATCGGAGGTCGCGAAACGGCCACCGTCCAGCTGCACCATCGGACGCAGATCCGGGGGGATGACCGGGACGCAGTCCAGGACCATGCCGGCCGGCGAGTTCGTGGTCGAGCGGAAGGCGGAGACCACCTTGAGGCGCTTCAGGGCGCGGGCCTTCTTCTGGCCCTTGCCGTTGGCGATGACCTCGCGGAGAGCCTGGGCCTCCCCCTCGAGGTCGAAGTCCTGCAGGCGCTTCTGGAGCGCCTCGGCGCCCATGCCGCCCTCGAAGTAGGTGCCGTAGCGCAGCTTCATCGCACGGTAGAGCTGCTCGTCACCCTCGAGGTCGGCGACCTTCAGGGACTTGAAGCGCTCCCACACCGCGGTGACGCGAGCGATCTCGGCGTCGTACTTCTTGCGGATCTGGGACTGCTCGCGCTCGGAGGAGTCGCGGACCTTGCGCTTCGCGTCGGCCTTGGCGCCCTCCTCCTCGAGCTGGGCGAGGTCCTTCTCGGCGGAGACGGCACGCTGGTTGATCGCGGAGTCGCGCTCGTTCTCGAGCTCCTTGATCTCCAGGTCGAAACGGGCCTGCAGCTCCGGCATGTCCTCGTGGCGGGCCTGCTCGTCCACCGCGGTGATCATGTACGCGGCGAAGTAGATGATCTTCTCGAGATCCTTCGGCGCGAGATCGAGCAGGTAGCCCAGACGGCTGGGAACGCCCTTGAAGTACCAGATGTGGGTGACGGGAGCGGCGAGCTCCACGTGACCCATGCGCTCACGGCGCACGGAGGACTTGGTGACCTCCACGCCGCAGCGCTCGCAGACGATGCCCTTGAAGCGCACGCGCTTGTACTTGCCGCAGTAGCACTCCCAGTCCCGGGTGGGGCCGAAGATGCGCTCGCAGAACAGGCCGTCCATCTCGGGCTTCAGGGTGCGGTAGTTGATGGTCTCCGGCTTCTTGACCTCGCCGTGGGACCAGCCGCGGATGTCATCGGCGGTGGCGAGGCCGATGCGCAGCTCATCGAAGGTGTTGACGTCGAGCACAGGTGTCCTTCTCTCGATCGGAAGTCGTGGGGTCTGAGGGAACGGGGGGCCGAGGGAGGGGTCCGGGAGGCGCTGCAGGTGCGGGGATTCCTGCGACCGCTGCGCGCTCCCGGGTTCCCGTCGCTCAGACCTCTTCGATGGAGCCGACGCCCTCGTGGGGCCGGCGGGACAGGTCGATCCCGAGCTCCTCGGCGGCCCGGAAGACCTCCTCGTCGCTCTCGCGCACCTCCTGGGCGGTGCCGTCGCTGGAGAGCACCTCCACGTTCAGGCACAGCGACTGCATTTCCTTCAGCAGCACGCGGAAGGACTCCGGGATACCCGGTTCCGGGATGTTCTCGCCCTTGACGATCGCCTCGTAGACCTTGACGCGGCCGGAGATGTCGTCGGACTTGATCGTCAGCAGCTCCTGCAGGGCGTACGCGGCGCCGTAGGCCTCGAGGGCCCACACCTCCATCTCACCGAAGCGCTGGCCGCCGAACTGGGCCTTACCGCCCAGCGGCTGCTGCGTGATCATCGAGTACGGGCCCGTCGACCGCGCGTGCAGCTTGTCGTCCACCAGGTGGTGGAGCTTCAGGATGTACATGTAGCCCACGGAGATCGGCTCCGGGAACGGCTCGCCGGAGCGACCGTCGAACAGCTGCGCCTTGCCGTCCTCCTTGACCATCCGCACACCGTCCCGGTTGGGGCTGTGATTGGCGATCAGGCCGGTGACCTCCTCGGCCGAGAGGCCGTCGAAGACCGGGACGGCCACAGGGGTGCCGGGCTCGCCGTGCAGAGCCGCCTCGGGAAGCTCGGCCGACACCTCGTCCTCGGGGTCGAGGTCCCAGCCGGACTTCGCGATCCAGCCCAGGTGGGTCTCCATGACCTGGCCGATGTTCATGCGGCCGGGCACGCCCATGGGGTTGAGGATGATGTCGACCGGGGTGCCGTCCTCCAGGAACGGCATGTCCTCGACCGGCAGGATCTTCGCGATGACGCCCTTGTTGCCGTGGCGGCCGGCGAGCTTGTCGCCGCCGGTGATCTTGCGCTTCTGGGCCACGTAGACGCGGACCATCTCGTTGACACCGGTGGGGAGGATGTCGCCGTCCTCGTCATCGGTGAACACGCGCACACCGATGACCGTGCCGGACTCGCCGTGGGGAACGCGCAGCGAGGTGTCGCGCACCTCGCGGGCCTTCTCACCGAAGATGGCGCGCAGCAGGCGCTCCTCCGGGGTCAGCTCGGTCTCGCCCTTCGGGGTCACCTTGCCGACGAGGATGTCGCCCGGCTCCACCTCGGCGCCGATGCGGATGATGCCGCGCTCGTCGAGATCGGCCAGCACGTCGTCGCCGACGTTCGGGATGTCCCGGGTGATCTCCTCCTTGCCGAGCTTGGTGTCGCGGGCGTCGACCTCGTGCTCCTCGATGTGGATCGAGGTGAGCACGTCGTCCTGGACCAGCCGCGAGGACAGGATGATGCCGTCCTCGTAGTTGTGGCCCTCCCACGACATGAAGGCGACCAGCAGGTTCTTGCCCATCGAGAGCTCGCCCTGGTCGGTCGAGGGACCGTCGGCCAGGATCGAGCCGGCCTCGACGCGGTCACCCTCGTCGAACAGCACGCGCTGGTTGTAGGAGTTGCCGGCGTTGGAGCGCTGGAACTTCCCGATCGGGTAGGTCTGCCGGGTGCCGTCGTCGGCCATCACGACGACGAGGTCGGCCGAGAGCTCCTCGATGACACCGCCCTTCTCGGCGACGACCACGTCACCCGCGTCGACCGCTGCGCGACGCTCCATACCGGTGCCGACCAGCGGCATCTCGGCGCGGAGCAGCGGCACGGCCTGGCGCTGCATGTTCGCGCCCATGAGGGCGCGGTTGGCATCGTCGTGCTCGAGGAACGGGATCATCGCGGTGGCGACGGAGACCATCTGACGCGCGGAGACGTCCATGTAGTCGACGTCGGCCGCATCGACCAGGTCGGGGTCGCCGCCGGCCAGACGCACCAGCACCTGGTCCTCGACGAAGCGCCCGTCCTCGCCGATCTTGGCGTTGGCCTGGGCGATGATGTGCCGGTCCTCGTCGTCCGCCGTGAGGTAGACGATCTCGTCGGTGACCAGGCCGCCCTCGACCTTGCGGTACGGGGTCTCGATGAAGCCGAACGGGTTGATCCGCGCGAAGGTCGCCAGCGAGCCGATCAGGCCGATGTTCGGGCCCTCAGGGGTCTCGATCGGGCACATGCGGCCGTAGTGCGACGGGTGGACGTCGCGGACCTCCATGCCGGCGCGGTCACGGGAGAGGCCGCCCGGGCCGAGCGCCGAGAGGCGACGCTTGTGGGTCAGGCCCGACAGCGGGTTGTTCTGGTCCATGAACTGCGAGAGCTGGGAGGTTCCGAAGAACTCCTTGATCGCCGCGGTGACGGGCCGGATGTTGATCAGCGTGAGCGGGGTGATCGCCTCGACGTCCTGCGTGGTCATGCGCTCGCGGACGACGCGCTCCATGCGGGAGAGACCGGTGCGGATCTGGTTCTGGATCAGTTCGCCCACCGCACGGATGCGACGGTTGCCGAAGTGGTCGATGTCGTCGGTCTCGACGCGCACGGCCTTCCCGGCGGAGCTGGTGTACTCCCCGACGCCGTCGTGCAGGGCGACGATGTACTTGATCGTGGCGACGATGTCCTCGAGGCGGAGGGTGGACTCCGACAGGCTGCCCTCGAGACCGAGCTTCTTGCCGATCTTGTAGCGACCGACCTTCGCGAGGTCGTAGCGCTTGGCGTTGAAGTAGAGGTTGTTGAGCATGGCCTCGCCCGCATCGCGCGTGGGCGGCTCGCCCGGGCGCTGCTTGCGGTAGATGTCCATGAGCGCCTCGTCCTGCGAGGAGATGCGGTCCTTCTCCAGCGTCGAGCGCATCGACTCGAACTCGCCGAACTCCTCGAGGATGTCGCTGTGGGACATGCCCAGTGCCTGCAGCAGGGTCGTCACCGACTGCTTGCGCTTGCGGTCGATGCGCACGCCGACCTGGTCGCGCTTGTCGACCTCGAACTCGAGCCAGGCGCCGCGCGAGGGGATGACCTTCGCGCTGAAGACGTGCTTGTCGCTGGTCTTGTCGACGTTCTCCTCGAAGTACACACCCGGGGAGCGGACCAGCTGCGAGACGACGACGCGCTCGGTGCCGTTGATGATGAAGGTGCCCTTGTCGGTCATGAGCGGGAACTCGCCCATGAAGACCGTCTGGGTCTTGATCTCACCGGTCTCGTTGTTCATGAACTCCGCGATGACGTACAGCGGAGCGGCGTAGGTGAGGTCCTTCTCCTTGCACTCCTCGACCGTGTACTTCGGGTCGTCGAAGGTGTGGTCCCGGAAGGAGAGGGACATGTTGCCCGCGAAGTCCTCGATAGGAGAGATCTCCTCGAGGATGTCCGCGAGCCCGGAGCTCTGCGGGACGTCCTCGCGACCGGCGGCAGCGGCCTCGGCGGCACGCTCCTGCCAGCGCTCGTTGCCCAGCAGCCAGTCGAACGAGGTGGTCTGCAGACTCAGCAGATCCGGAACGTCGATGGGGTCGCCGAGCTTCGCGAAGGTGACGCGAGGGGAGGCGGTGCGAAGTGCGATGTCGGTGGTGCGATCGGTGCTCGAGGCAGCCAAGGGGGGTCCTTCCACAGGCCGATGACGGAATCCCAGGCGCGGCGAACACCCGTCAGGGCAGTGGAGCAGGCAGAGCAGCCAACAATGACGTCGAAGACGAGCAGAGCAGCAGAACCTACGGGCGACGCGCAGCGCAAGGACTGAGCATACACAAAATCGCGGATGGACACAAGGCCCGCGACGTGGCCGGTCCATCCGCGTCGGCCGCTATATGCCTGGCGCGGAAATTTTCGTCCGGTGCCTCCTGCCCGTCTGGCTCGACCGGCCTCCGCGAGCTCGGCTCAGCGGGGCGCATGCGGCAGGAACAGCTCCGTACGGCAGACAGAATGGACGCAAATCCCGCCGGAGTCAAGCAGGCCGCGCGCGATGCGGGGGTCTCGTGTCGCGCGGTCGCGCCACGCGGGCGCACGGTCGCACTCCGCGGCCGCACGTCGCGGCCGCGCCGACGCAGCGCGTGAGCGCGTGGACCGCAGGCACGACGAAGGGCCGCCCCGCGGAAGCGGGACGGCCCTTCGGGCAGCAGAGCGAGTCTGCAGGCGGTGAGACCGCCCTCAAGCCAGGCGCTCGCCAGGGCGAGCGCCGGTGATCACTTGAGGCTGATGGTCGCGCCGGCCTCCTCGAGCTTCTCCTTGGCGGCCTCGGCGTCGTCCTTCTTGACGCCCTCGAGGATGGGCTTGGGGGCCTCGTCGACGAGCGCCTTGGCCTCCTTCAGACCGAGGGAGGTCAGGGCGCGCACCTCCTTGATGACGGCGATCTTGGCGGACCCGGCCGAATCGAGAATGACGTCGAACTCGTCCTTCTCCTCCTCGGCGGGTGCAGCCTCGCCGCCACCGCCGGCCGGGGCGGCAACGGCCGCGGGAGCGGCGGCGGTGACGTCGAAGACGTCCTCGAACTGCTTCACGAACTCGGAGAGCTCGATGAGGGACATTTCCTTGAAAGCCTCGATGAGCTCGTCGTTGCTGAGCTTCGCCATGGTGGCGTTCCTTCCTGTAAGCGGGACGTGGTCCCTGCGGTGTAAGGCGGCGCACTGCGCCAGGTCTTGCGGTCCGGTGCCCCGCTCAGGGGCTCCGGGTGCAGCCCTGAGGCTGCGGACTGCGGAAGCGTGGGGCCCGAGGGCCTCAGGCCTCCTGCTTGGCGCGCAGTGCGTCCACGGCGCGTGCCGTCTTGGACAGCGGCGCGGCGAACGTTGCGGCAGCCTTGGACAGCGACGCCTTCATGGCGCCGGCGGCCGAGGCCAGCATCGCTTCGCGGGACTCGAGGTCCGCGAGCTTCTGGACGTCCTCCTTCGAGAGCGCCTTGCCCTCGAAGAGACCGGACTTGATCACGAGCCTGTCGTGCGTCTTGGCGAAGTCACGCAGAGCCTTCGCAGGCTCCACCGGCTCACCCTTGATGAAGGCGATAGCGGTCGGACCGCTGAGCGTGCCATCGAGAGCGGTGATGCCGGCCTCGCGGGCGGCGATCTCCGTGAGCGTGTTCTTCACCACGGCGTACGTCGTCTCGGAACCCAGTGAGCGGCGGAGCTCCTGGAGCTCCCCCACGCTGAGCCCGCGATATTCGGTGATGACGGCGGCATCGGACTCGCGGAACAGATCCGCGATCTCCGAGACGGCGTCCACCTTGTCGGGATTCGCCATGGCCCTCCTTCCAGAGGTCTCTCGCCGACGGGTGAAGTCGTCCTCAGGCACGGAAAAGGCCTCGACACGCAGGTGTCGAGGCCTCATTCGCACGTGATGCCCGCGCCGCGAGGGCTCCGGCACATACCGGATGGGCACGACCGTGCGAGGTCGCTTCTACACCTGCGCAGGCCATCCCGTGCGGGATTTCTTCGGTCGCTCTCGGGGTCGAGGGCGACGACCGGCGGTCTTCGGTGCCTACAGACTACCGGGACGCGGCGCGAGCCACTACCCCGCGTGGAGCGAAGTGCCTCACAGCACCGCCCCACGAATGCAGTTCGGCACCTGGGACGCATGCTCGAGTGAGCATGAATCCCAGGTGCCGAACTATGGCGCGACGGGCCGGCCGTGCCGGACCGGACTGACTGATCTCCGACCGGCCACAAGCTCGCAGGAGCTCGATCAGGCCCGATCAGACTGCCGGATCAGGCCTCGTCGGTGTCCTCGAGGAGGTTGCGCGTGCGGTTCACGTCGACCGGGATGCCCGGGCCCATGGTGGTGGACACGGTGATCTTCGAGATGTAGCGGCCCTTCGAGGAGGACGGCTTCAGCCGGAGGATCTCATCGAGGGCGGCGACGTAGTTCTCGACCAGCTGCTGATCGGTGAAGGAGACCTTGCCGATCAGGTAGTGCAGGTTCGCTGCACGGTCGGTGCGGAACTCGATCTTGCCGCCCTTGATGTCGGACACGGCCTTGGCGGTGTCCATCGTGACCGTGCCGGTCTTGGGGTTCGGCATGAGGCCGCGGGGGCCGAGCACGCGGCCCAGTCGACCGACCTTGCCCATCAGGTTCGGCGTGGCGACGGCCGAGTCGAAGTCGGTCCAGCCGCCGGCGACCTTCTCGATGAGCTCGTCGTCGCCGACCTCGTCGGCCCCGGCCTCGAGGGCCGCGTCGGCCTGCGCACCGGTCGCGAAGACGATGACGCGGGAGGTCTTACCGGTGCCGTTGGGCAGGTTGACCGTGCCGCGGACCATCTGATCGGCCTTGCGCGGGTCGACGCCCAGACGCATGGCGACCTCGACGGACGCGTCGAACTTCGCCGGGGAGGTCTTCTGGGCCAGACGCAGGGCGTCCAGCGGCGAGTACTCGCGGCCCGCTTCGACCTTGGCCGCGCTGTCCTTGTAACCCTTGCTACGGAATACCATCTCGTCAGTCCTCCACCGTGATGCCCATGGAACGAGCGGTCCCGGCGACGATCTTCGCCGCGGTATCCATGTCGTTCGCGTTCAGATCAGGCATCTTGGTCTCCGCGATCTCGCGGACCTGAGCCTGGGTGATCGTGCCGACCTTGTCCGTATGCGGAGTGGCCGAGCCCTTCTGGAGGCCGGCGGCCTTCTTGATGAGCTCAGCGGCCGGCGGGGTCTTCGTGATGAAGGTGAACGAGCGATCCTCGTAGACCGTGATCTCGACCGGGATGATGTTGCCGCGCTGATCGGCGGTCGCATCGTTGTACGCCTTGACGAACTCCATCATGTTCACGCCGGCAGCGCCGAGCGCGGGACCCACGGGCGGCGCAGGTGTGGCCTGGCCGGCCTGGATCTGGAGCTTGATGACGCTCGCGATCTTCTTCTTGGGAGCCATTGCTCTTCTCTCTGTGTCGTGGTCCGGGCGGAGCTCATCATGCTCCTCCCACTGCGAGGACCTGGGCGCGCCGGGGGCGGCGTCAGGTCCGGTGCGACGCTACCTGCACGTCGCGTCGGCGTCGACCGGGATCAAGGGTGATCCTGGTCGTACTGCCGCGGCGCAGGCCGCGGCGCCGAACGGGTCCGATCAGATCTTGGTGACCTGATCGAAGCCGAGCTCGACCGGGGTCTCGCGCCCGAAGATGGACACGAGCACCTGGAGCTTCTGCGTCTCCGCGTGGATCTCGGAGATCGTCGCCGGCATGGTCTCGAACGGACCGTCCATGACGGTGACGGACTCGCCCACGTGGAAATCGGGCATCTTCTGCGCGGCGGCGGGCTTGCTCGGAGTGCCGCCCGAGGAGCGCTTCTTCTCCGGCAGGCCGACGGAGGGCTCCAGCAGCGAGTAGATCTCGTCGAAGCTCAGCGGCGTCGGGTCGGTCGCGTTGCCGACGAAGCCGGTCACGCCCGGGGTGTCGCGGACCACACGCCACGATTCGGTGGTCAGGTCCATGCGCACCAGCACGTACCCGGGCACCCGCACCCGGCGGACGATCTTCTTCTGGCCGTTCTTGACCTCGGTCGCGTCCTCCATCGGGACCTGGACCTCGAAGATGTAGTCCTCCATGTCCTGGGTCTCGGTACGCGTCGCGAGCTGGGACTTCACGCGGTTCTCGTGGCCGGAGTAGGAATGGACGACGTACCACTCGCCGGGAGCGGAGCGCAGATGACGCTTCAGCTCGACCAGCGGGTCCTCTTGCTCGGATTCCTCGGAGTCCTCGGATTCCTGGGGCGCTTCGGACTCCGCGGCCTCGTCACCGGTGGCCGGCTCGGCGTCGCCGTCGTCCGGGTCGGCGGCCGTCTCCGCGGCGTCCTCACCCTCCTCGGTGGGAGCCTGCTGATCCACAGAGGCATCCTCGGCGAGCTCGGCCTCGGAGCTCTGCGCCTCGGCGTCAGCCGCCTGGGGCGCTGCGTCGGTCTCGGGAGACGACGAGAACGACAGGGAGTCGTCGACGTCCTGGTAGGACTCTTCGGGGGATGAGGTCTGGTCGCTCATCAGCGGGGAACCTGCCTTCCTGACGGCTGTGGAATGGTCGGGCGCGGTGCGGCGTGCTGCTCGGCGCGGACCCGCTCAGACTCCCGCGTCGGGAGACGAGAACGCAGTCCGGGACAGCCAGCTGAATCCGGCATCGAGGCCGAAGATCAGCAGGATCATCACGATCACGAACACCAGGACCGTGATCGAGTACACGACCAGTTCCTTACGGGTCGGGACGACGACCTTCCTGAGCTCCGCGATGACCTGGCGGATGAACAGACCGATTGCCACGAACGGGTTGCTGGACCCGGAGCCCTGGGCGTCGCCGCTGGTGGGCGCCGACGGGGCGTTCTGGCTGGAATTCACGTCTGGACTGTCCGATCTCCTCGAGGTCATCCGTATCCGGCCGGGCGGACCCGACCGGGCCGGCAGGGCAGACAGGGCTCGAACCTGCAACCTGCGGTTTTGGAGACCGCTGCGCTACCAATTGCGCCACTGCCCTCCACGCGGGAAAGTCCCCCGTGAGGTTGGTCCGTACCGCCTCGAAGAACGGGCACGAATCTGACCAGCGATCAGCATACAAGCCGGGGCGACCCTGTGCGAATCCGCCCGCGCCAGATCACATCGGCCCACGGCTCGGCACCGCTGCGCCCGGGCCGCAGAGCCGACTCGCGCAGCCCGCCATCGCCGGTGATCCACACTTCGGGCGACCTGGCACCGCGGGGAGAGCTCTGCCACGATAGGCGGGTGATCACCGACGACGTCCCCACCTCTGCCAGCACTCCTCAGCGCGCCCGCATCTCGCAGCGGGTCGGCGCGATCGCCCCGTCGGCCACCCTCGCGGTCGACGCCAAGGCCAAGGAGCTCAAGGCCGCCGGGCGCCCGGTCATCGGTTTCGGCGCCGGCGAGCCCGACTTCCCCACCCCCCGGCACATCGTCGACGCGGCCATCGAGGCGGCATCGGATCCGGTCAACCACCGCTACTCCCCCGCCGTCGGCCTGCCGGCGCTGCGGCAGGCCCTGGCCGAGAGCGTCTCCGCCTCCACCGGTCTGACCGTCGAGCCGGCCCAGACCCTCGTGACCAACGGCGGCAAGCAGGCCGTGTACCAGACCTTCGCAACGCTGCTGGACCCGGGCGACGAGGTGCTGCTGCCGGCCCCGTACTGGACGACCTACCCCGAGGCGATCCGCCTGGCCGGGGCCGCGGACGTGCCGGTCCTGGCGGGCGCGGACCAGGGCTACGTGCCCACGATCGCTCAGCTCGAGGCGGCCCGCACCGAGCGCACCCGCGCGATCGTCGTGTGCTCCCCGTCGAACCCGACCGGCGCGGTCATGACCCAGCAGCAGCTGCGCGAGCTGGGCACCTGGGCCCTGGAGCACGGGCTGTGGGTGATCACCGACGAGATCTACCAGCACCTCACCTACGAGGGCGTCGCCTTCACCTCGATCCTCGCGGCGGTCCCCGAACTCGCCGAGACCACCGTGATCCTCGGCGGAGTGGCGAAATCCTTCGCGATGACCGGCTGGCGCGTGGGCTGGATGGTCGGGCCGCGGGACGTCGTCGCCGCGGCCGGCAATCTGCAGTCCCACCTGACCTCCAACGTCAACAACATCGCCCAGCGCGCCGCGATCGCCGCACTGACCGGGCCGACGGAGCCCGTCGAACGCATGCGCGAGGCCTTCGACCGTCGCCGCCGCACCATCGTCGAGAAGCTGGCGGCCGTGCCGGGCTTCACCGTGCCCACCCCCACCGGGGCGTTCTACGCCTTCCCGGACGTCTCCGGCGTGCTCGGCCGCGAGATCCGTGGCAGGCAGGTCACCACGTCCACCGAGCTGGCGACCGTGATGCTGGAGGAGGCGGAGGTCGCCGCCGTTCCCGGCGAGGCCTTCGGGGCCCCCGGCCACCTGCGCTTCTCCTACGCACTGAACGACGACGACCTCGCCGAGGGCATCGACCGTCTGGCCGCGCTGCTGTCCGAGTGAGCCCCGCGGGCCCGGACGAGGGCACCCCGCGCGACCTCGCCGCTCTGCCGAAGGCGCATCTGCACCTGCACTTCACGGGGTCGATGCGCACCTCGACCCTGCGGGACCTCGCCGGCGAGCGCGGGATCCTGCTGCCTCGGTCACTGACCGATGAGGTGGCACTGCAGGTCGAGCCGACCCACCGCGGCTGGTTCCGCTTCCAGCGGCAGTACGACGCGGCCCGTGCCGTCGTCGACGGCGAGGACGCCATGCGCCGGATCATCCACGAGGCGGCGCAGGACGATGCCGCCGAGGGCTCGGGACGCCTGGAGCTGCAGGTCGATCCCACCAGCTACGCGCCGTTCGTCGGTGGGCTCACCGCGGCGATGGAGATCGTGCTGGACCAGGCGGAGCGGTCCGAAGCGGCGACCGGAGTGAGCATCGGGATCATCGTCGCCGCCTCCCGTACCCGGCACCCCATGGACGCCCGAACCCTCGCGCGCCTCGCCGCGCGTCACGCGGGCAGAGTGATCGGTTTCGGCCTCTCCAACGACGAGCGCCGCGGCACCACCGAGGAGTACGGGCCGGCGTTCCGCATCGCCCGCGGAGCCGGGCTGCTCTCGGTGCCCCACGGCGGGGAGCTGCTGGGACCGGACCACGTCCAGGAGGTGGTGGAGCACCTGGCTCCCGATCGTCTCGGCCACGGGGTGCGTGCGGCCGAGGACCCTCGCCTGCTCGAGCGCATCGTCGAGGCCGATATCGGCCTGGAGGTCTGCCCCGCCTCGAACGCGTCGCTCGGTGTCGTCGCCGAGCCCGGCGATGTGCCGCTGCGGCAGCTGGTCGACGCCGGAGCGCAGGTCGCCCTCGGGGCCGACGATCCCCTGCTGTTCGGCTCCCGCCTCCTGGACCAGTACGAGACCGCCCGGGCCGTCGGGCTCTCCGACCCCGAGCTCGCCGATCTCGCCGCCGCCTCCATCAGGCTCTCGGGCGCGGACGACGCGACCCGCACGCGGCTCCTGGCCGGCGTGCGCGACTGGCTGGAGGGCGTACGGCCGGAGGGTGACTGGCCGGGAGGCGACCCGCCCGACCGGGCCTGACCTCCACCCGACCGAGGCCTCGACCCAGTTGGGTTCCGATCCGTACCAGCTGAGTGGAACGTATCGGAACCCAACCCATCCGGCCGCCGGAATAGGCCCGGAGAAAGAACCGGGATGGGCCCGCGGGGAGCAATGGACCCGCAGGGAGACGGGCGCCGCCGGCCCCGGGGAGCTCAGCGGCCCTGGCCGGCCCCGGAGAGCTCAGCGGTCCTGGCCGGCGCCCTCGGACGGCAGGGCCAGGAAGAACTCCGGGGCGGTGAACCCGCGCTCGGCGAACGCTGCCGCGATCGCCTCGGCCACGCTCTGGGCCTCGTCGGCCTCGACCAGGGCGATCGTCGACCCTCCGAAACCGCCGCCGGTCATGCGGGCGCCGTGGGCACCGGCCGCACGCGCCGCGTCGACCGCGACATCGAGCTGGGCGACGGTGACCTCATAGTCCTCACGGAGGGAATCGTGGGAGGCATTCAGCAGCCGGCCCAGCTCGGCCACGTTCTCGCGCACGGTGCCGGAGGCGAGCAGTGCGTCGAAGTCCTTGACCCGCTGGATCTCGGTGATGGAGTGGCGGGCACGGCGACGGACCACCTCGTCCTCGATGCGCGGCAGCAGCTCTTCGAGCCGACCGGCATCGGCCTCACGCAGGGTCGCCACCCCCAGGGCCTCGGCGGCGCGCTCACTGTCCGCGCGGCGCGCGGTGTACTCGCCATCGACATGGGAGTGCTCCGCGCGGGTGTCGGTGATCAGCAGCGCGAGGCCCTGCTGGGCGAGGTCCCACGGCACGGCCCGGGTGGAGAAGTCACGGCAGTCCAGGAACAGGGCGTGGCCGGCATGGGAGAGCACCGCGGCGGACTGATCCAGCCCGCCCGTGGACGCCCCGGCGAAGGAGGTCTCGGCGGTGATGGCGGCCTTGACCCGATCCAGCGGACCGGTCCCCAGGCTCAGCAGCGCCTCGATGGCCTCCGCCGCAGCGCATTCGAGCGCGGCGGAACTGGACAGTCCCGCACCGAGCGGCACCTGGCCGTCGATCATCACATCCATGCCCTGGGTGGTGGCCCCGGAGATGTAGGGCCGCAGGGCCCACAGCACGCCGGCGACGTACGCCGGCCAGCCGTCGATCGCTCCCGGCTCGAGGTCGCGCGCGTCGATATCGAGCACCCGATCGTCCTGAGCGGAGCGCAGGCGCACCCGGTCGGTGGGCGTCCGGGCGGCCGCCGCGTAGCAGCGGTGCGAGATCGCCATCGGCAGGCACAGCCCGTCCTGGTAGTCGACATGCTCGCCGATGATGTTCACGCGTCCGGGCGCCGACCAGACCCCGTCGGGCTGGTATCCGAAGGACTCGAGGAACAGCGACTCCGCCCGCTCGGCGGCCTCGGTGCGATCGGGGGCGGCGGACAGCACGACCGCGGCGGATCCGTCGGCCGTGGAGTCCGCCGCTCGGGCGCCGACGGATCGGGCGCCCTCGGTCAGGGTCTCGGCGGTGCCGGCGTCTGCGGCAGAGGTCATCGTCTTCCTTCCGGAACTCTTGAGGGCCGGGGCACTGGCCATACCGCGCGGTAGGCCCCGGCACGGCGACCGAAAGTGTAACCCCCGGGGCGTCGGCGGCCCTCGTCAGCGCGTGAGGTTCACGCGCGTGAGCAGCGGCCGCGGCCGCTGTCAGGGCCTGAGCGCGAGGCAGGCCACCGACGGCGCGGGGATCGGGTCCCCGGCCACGGAGAGCTCGTCCCGCTCCAGGCGCAGCACGTCGATGCGGTCGCTCTCCTGGGCAGCGACCAGCACCAGGTCGCCGAGCCGGGTGAAGTGGCGCGGGTGCGCCCCGACTTCGATCTCCGAGACGAGCTGCGGCCGCATCTGGGCCAGCGACAGCGCGGAGACGGTGTCCGGCCCGCGATTGGCGACCAGCAGCACGGACTCGTCGGCCGACAGCTCCACGTGCGAGAGCGCGTTGTCACCCTCCCGGCCGCTGGCGGCGGTGCTCGAGCGCACGCTCCACTCGCGCGTCGCACCCTGCGGAGCCGACGCGCCGGGGCGTTCGGCCGGGACGTCCCGTCGCACCGCGGTCGCGATCATGCCGGAGCGCTCGCACGAGATGTGCAGCTGCTCGGACTCATGGTCGGGCGCGAGGTGGCGCGGGCCGCTGCCGCGCGGCAGGGGGATCTCGCCCGCCAGGTCGACCTCTCCGGTGGAGTCCTGGCGATAGAGGAACACCCGGTCCAGGCCGAGATCCGGAACGGCCAGGAGGTCGGTGCCGGGAAGCGCCACCACCTGGTGGGGGTGCGGCCGGCCGCCGTCGGCCAGGGAATGGTGGTCATCGCGGTCGACCGACTCGACGGGCAGGCCCTCGGCGTCCAGGCGCACGGTCTCGACGGTGCCGGAGCCGTAGCCGGCCACCAGCAGGGTCGACGGGGAGCGCCCGAAGGCCAGGTGGCAGCCACCGGCGGCCGCCAGCCGATGATCAGCGACGACGTCGGCGCTGCGGCCGTCCTGCCCTACGCGCACCGCCACCACGCGGGCCGGATCGGTCTCGAGCACCGCATACAGGAGCGTCCCGTCCGGGCTCCACAGCACGAAGGACGGATCCGGCAGCTCCACACTCGCCCCGCGTTCGACCGTCAGCGCCGGGGCACCGTCCGCTCCGCCGGGGACGCCGGTTCCCTCGGTCGTCAGCCGGAGCAGTTCGAGACCGGGGCCCCGGCCGGTGCCGCTCCGGGAGTAGCAGCCGACGGCGATCAGTGCGGGGATGCTCACTGGGGGACCCTCCTTAGTGCGGCCTTGTTCGGTAGGGTCGTGACCACTCGGTCCCGGCGGGTGCATGGCCTAGGATGCGAGCCGTTCGACGGCC
>NZ_JBHTDM010000034.1:0-132368 GCF_042666535.1 Brachybacterium sp. GCM10030252
TCCTCGGTATAGCCGGGGCTGATCGACACGGGCTTCTCCTCTCCTGACGCGGCTACACCGCGGCTACGCCTCCATGACTCACAGCCAGCCTGACGGCAGGGGTCAGCGGCCCGCGCCCCTCTCCTGGAGGGGTCCAGTGCCGCTCAGCTACACGTTTTTGCCACCTGGCGCACGGGCCACTTTGCCACGGGGCGCACGGGCGCACGGGGGCGCTGGCTACGGGTGCCGGCCCGGTCCTGAGCTGTCCGGCCGAGAGGATCAGGCCAGCTCGACGAGCTCCTGGTACGAGGCGTTCCAGAGGTCCTCGACGGCGTCGGGCATCATCAGCACCCGCTCGGGCGACAGCGCGGAGACAGCGCCGGGATCATGGGAGATCAGCACGACGGACCCTTCGAACGCCGCGAGTGCGCCCAGGATCTCCGCACGGCTGGCGGGATCGAGGTTGTTCGTCGGCTCATCCAGCAGCAGCACGTTCGCGCTGGAGACCACCAGAGTGGCCAGCGCCAGACGGGTCTTCTCGCCGCCGGAGAGCACGTGCGTGGGCTTGTGCACGTCGTCCCCCGTGAACAGGAACGACCCCAGGATCTTGCGCGCCTCGACCTCGGGGAGCTCGTAGGCCGCGGTCATCATGTTCTCGAGCACCGTGCGGTCCAGGTCGAGCGTCTCGTGCTCCTGCGCGTAGTAGCCCACGCGCAGCCCGTGGCCGGGGAGGATCTCGCCGGTGTCCGGCTCGTCGACGCCCGCCAGGATCCGCATCAGCGTGGTCTTGCCGGCACCGTTCAGGCCCAGGATCACCACGCGGGAGCCGCGGTCGATGGCGAGGTCCACGCCGGCGAAGATCTCGAGGCTGCCGTAGGACTTCGAGAGGTCGCGCGCCATCAGCGGGGTCTTGCCGCACGGGGCGGGCTTGGGGAAGCGCAGGGAGGCGACGCGATCGGTCTGCCGCTCCTCCTCGACGCCGTCGAGCATGCGCTCGGCGCGCTTGAGCATGTTCTGGGCCGCCACGGCCTTGGTGGCCTTCGCGCGCATCTTGTCGGCCTGTGCCGTGAGCTGCGTGGCCTTCTTCTGGGCGTTCTGCCGTTCGCGCTTGCGGCGCTTCTCGTCGTCCTCGCGCTGACGCTGGTACAGCTTCCAGCCCATGTTGTAGATGTCGATGACGGCGCGGTTGGCGTCGAGGTAGAAGACCTTGTTGACGACCTCTTCGACCAGATCCACGTCGTGGCTGATCACGATCAGCGCGCCGGAGTAGCCCATGAGGTACTCGCGCAGCCACGCGATCGAGTCCGCGTCGAGGTGGTTGGTGGGCTCGTCGAGGATCATCGTCTGCGCCTGGGAGAACAGGATGCGGGCGAGCTCGACGCGGCGGCGCTGGCCGCCGGAGAGGGTGCCCAGCTCCTGCTCGAGCAGGCGGTTGGGCAGACCCAGGTTCGCCGACATGCGCTTGGCCTCGGCCTCGGCCGCGTATCCGCCGCGGGACTCGAGCTCGCTCATCAGTCGCGGATACCGGTCCATGGCCTTCTCGCGCTTGGCCTCGCTGAGGCTCATGTCCCCCATCTCCTCCTCGGCGCGGCGCAGCTTCGAGAAGACGTCGTCGAGGCCACGGGCGGAGAGGATCCGGGAGATGACCGACTCGTGCTCGTCGCCGGTGTGCGTGTCCTGCGGGAGGTAGCCGAGCTCGCCGGAGACGTCGACGGAGCCCTCACTGGGGGCGAGCGTCCCGGAGAGCACCTTGGTCAGCGTGGTCTTGCCGGCCCCGTTGCGGCCGACGAGGCCCACCCGGTCCCCGGGCGTGATCTGGAACGAGACCCCGCTCATGAGCACACGGGCACCGACGCGGATGGCGAGGTCGTGCACGGTGATCACGGGATGATGCTCCTGTTTCGCGGGGTCGGGCGCGCGCCCGGGGCTGCTCGTCTGGCCCGCCGGATCGGTCGCGACCGGTGCGGGGCCGGATCGAGTCTAGGTGCGGGGTGCGCTGGTAGTCGCTGAATATCGCCCCACGGTGCCGCGAACCACAGTCCCGGGCCCGCGGCGGCCCCGTCCGTCACGAGACCGTCTCGCTCCGCCATCCCGGCCCCATCGCCCGAGCATGGGTGCCATCCTGGGCGCGAACGGCCGCGGGAAGCGGCCTCGGAACCACGCAGGAAGGCTCGTCATGCGCATCGGGGTGCCGCGGGAGATCAAGAACAACGAGAACCGGGTGGGCCTGACCGCCGCCGGGGTCCATGAGCTCGCCGTGCGCGGCCACGAGGTGGTCGTCGAGGCCGCGGCGGGCCTGGGAGCGCGCATCACCGATGAGGACTACCGGGCCGCGGGCGCCCGCGTGCTCGGTACGGCCGACGAGGTCTGGGAGCAGGCCGAGATGATCGTGAAGGTCAAGGAGCCGCTGCCGGAGGAGTACGGGCGACTGCGACGAGGCCAGGTGCTGATGACCTACCTCCACCTCGCCGCGGACCAGGGTCTCACCGAAGCCCTGCTGACCTCCGGGACCACGGCGATCGGGTACGAGACCGTGCAGCTGCCGGACCGGTCCCTGCCGCTGCTGGCACCGATGAGCATGATCGCCGGCCGCCTCGCCTCTCAGGTCGCGGCGTATCACCTGATGACGCCGCTGGGCGGCTCCGGCATGCTGATGGGCGGCGTGCCGGGCACCGATGAGGCCGACGTGGTGATCATCGGCGGCGGCGTGGTCGGTGAGCAGGCGGCGATGATGGCGCACGGGCTGCACGCGGACGTCACCGTGATGGATCTGAACGTCTCCCGGCTGGGCCAGATCGCCACCGTCCATCACGGCGGCATCCTCACCCGGTACTCCACCACGCTGGACCTGGCCGCGAAGCTCCGCGAGGCCGACGTGGTGATCGGGTCGGTGCTGATCCCGGGCAAGCGAGCCCCGAAGCTCGTGACCGACGAGATGGTCGCGACCATGAAACCGGGCTCGGTGCTCGTCGACGTCGCGATCGATCAGGGCGGGTGCTTCGAGAACTCCCGTCCCACCACGCACGATGATCCGACCTTCACCGTCCACGACACGGTCTTCTACTGCGTGGCGAACATGCCCGGCTCGGTCCCGGTCACGGCGACGGCGGCGCTGACCAATGCGACTCTCCCCTACGTCCTGAAGGTCGCCGGCAGCGGCTGGCGCGAGGCGATGCGGGCCGACGGCGCTCTGGCCCTGGGCCTGCATACCCACGAGGGAGCTCTCACGCATGCCGGCACCGGTGAGGCGCACGGCCTCGAGGTCACGCCGGCCGGCGATCTCATCGGCTGACGCTCGTCCGGCGACAGCCGGTGATCGATCCGGGTCTCTCCGGGCTCACTGTGGTCCGTCGTGCACAGGAAGAACCCCCTGATCTGCCGTTGGGCAGATCAGGGGGTCCCGTGCGTCAGGTCAGAGGTTGAAGCCGATCGCGCGCAGCTGCTCGCGGCCGTCCTCGGTGATCTTCTCCATGCCCCACGGCGGCATCCACACCCAGTTGATGCGGTGCGTCTCCGTGATGGGGTCGAGCACGGCGAACGTCTGCTCCTCGAGCATGTCCGTCAGGGGGCACGCGGCGGAGGTCAGGGTCATATCGATGACGGCGTGGCCGTCCTCGACGGTGACGCCGTAGACGAGGCCGAGATCGACGACGTTGATCCCGAGCTCGGGGTCGATCACGTCCTTCATCGCCTCGGTGACGTCATCGGCGGTGACGGTGGCCGACGGGGTCTTCTGGTCGGTCATGGCATCCTCCCGGTCAGGCGCGGGCCGCGGTCACGGCCCGCTGGTGGGGTGGTGCCGGGCCGGCCGCGGGATGGATCCCGGGCCGGACCGGATGGTGGCGTCAGTTGGCGCCGACGAGGAAGCGGTCGTAGCCCTCGTTCTCGAGGCGCTCGGCGAGCTCCGGGCCGCCCTGCTCCGCGATCTTGCCGCCGACGAAGACGTGGACGAAGTCCGGCTTCACGTACTGCAGGATACGGGTGTAGTGCGTGATCAGCATGATGCCGACGTCGGTGTTCTCCTTGGCCCGGTTGACGCCCTCGGAGACGATGCGCAGCGCGTCGACGTCGAGGCCGGAATCGGTCTCGTCGAGGATCGCGATGCCGGGCTTGAGCAGCTGCATCTGCAGGATCTCGTGGCGCTTCTTCTCGCCACCGGAGAAGCCCTCGTTGACGTTGCGCTCGGCGAAGACGGGGTCCATGCGCAGATCATCCATGGAGCCCTTGACGTCCTTGACCCAGGTGCGCAGCGAGGGGGCCTCGCCGTCGATCGCGGTCTTGGCGGTGCGCAGGAAGTTCGACACGGTCACGCCGGGGACCTCGACCGGGTACTGCATGGCCAGGAAGAGGCCGGCGCGGGCGCGCTCGTCGACGCTCATCTCCAGCACGTCCTCACCGTCGAGCGTCAGCTCGCCCTCGGTGATCTCGTACTTGGGGTGGCCGGCGACCGCGTAGGCGAGGGTCGACTTGCCGGAGCCGTTGGGCCCCATGATGGCGTGGGTCTCGCCCGACTTGATGGTCAGGTCGACGCCCTTGAGGATCTCCTTGGTGCCCTCGGGGGTCTCGACGGTGGCGTGGAGGTTCTTGATCTCCAGAATCGACATAGGTGGTTCTCCTTGGCCAGGGGTGCTGGTGGATTCGTGAGGTGGGGCGGGCTCCGGCCGGCGGCGCCCGATGATGATCAGAGGGTGGAGGCTCCGGTCGGGTCGACGAGGATCTCGCCGCTGGACTCGTCCACCCGGACGGGGAAGACCCGCACGGGCAGGACGGCGGGCAGCTGCAGGGGCCGGCCCGTGACCAGGTCGAACTGGCTGCCGTGCTTCCAGCATTCGATGGTGCAGCCCTCGACGTCGCCGTCCGACAAGGCGATCTCGTCGTGCGAGCAGACGTCCTCGAGGGCGTGGACGCCGCCGTCCTCGTCGCGCACCAGGGCGATCTCGATGTCGTCGGCGACGACGTCGATCGCCTCGCCGGGGGCGAGACGGTCCAGGGTGGCGACGGGGACGAAGGCGTCGCTCATCAGTTCATGCTCCGTGCGAGCTCGGACTCGATGGACTCGAAGAGGTGCTCACGGATCTCGGGCACGTCGATGCGCTGGATGAGCTCGGCGAAGAAGCCGCGCACGACCAGACGCCGCGCCTCCTTCTCCGGGATCCCCCGCGCGCGCAGGTAGAACAGCTGCTCGTCGTCGAAGCGACCGGTGGCAGCCGCGTGACCGGCACCCTCGATCTCCCCGGTCTCGATCTCCAGGTTCGGCACCGAATCGGCGCGGGCACCCTCGGTCAGAACCAGGTTGCGGTTCAGCTCGTAGGTGTTGGTGCCCTCGGCCTCCTTGCGGATCAGTACGTCGCCGACCCAGACGGACCGTGCCTTGCTGCCCTGCAGCGCACCCTTGTAGGCCACGTTCGAGGTGCAGTTCGGCGCCGCGTGATCGACGAAGAGCCGGTGCTCGAGGAACTGGCCGGAGTCGGAGAAGTACAGGCCCAGGTTCTCGATCTCGCCGCCCGGGGCGGCGAACTCGCCGATGGCGTTGACCCGCACGGCGCTGCCGCCGAGGGAGACCACGATGTGCTTGATCTTCGCGTCACGCCCCACACGAGCGTGGTGGGTCGCCACGTGCAGCGCGTCGTCGTCCCAGTCCTGCAGCGCGATGACCGTCATCTGCGAGTTGTCGCCGACGACCATCTCCACGTTCTGCGCGTACTGGGCCGAGCCGGTGTGGTTCAGCACGAAGGTCGCCGAGGAGGACTCCTGGGTCTCCAGCACGATGTGTGCGTTGCCGCGACGGTCCGCGCCCTGACCGTTGATCCCGACCCGGAACGGCTCGGAGAGCTCGGTGTTCTTCGGTGCCACCAGGTGCAGGGCCTGCTCGGTGCGGGCCGAGGCGATGGCAGCGGTGAGGTCCTCGGGCACCAGTGCGGTGCCGCGGGGCGCCTGGCCGGGGGCGAGCACCGAGGTCTCCGGGGCGCCCTCGGGCACGTCGATGCTGTAGTCCAGGGCGGGATCGCCCTCACGGTCGTCGGTGGGGACGTCCTCGAACAGCGGGGCGAAGCGGCGCAGCGGGGTGAAGCGCCACTCCTCGACCTTGCTGGTGGGCACGGCGTGGTCGCCGAGCTCGAAGGAGCGCTTGCGCGCGCCGCGGTTCAGCGCGGCACGCTCGGGATTCTTCTCGCCGGGAAGGGCCAGGCCCTCCTCCTCCAGCTCGGGGGCGGCCGCCGGCCGCGCACCGTCCAGGGCCGACTGAGCAGCGACGGGAGCCGCACCGGCGGCGTTCCCGACGTTCTCGTTGGCCGCGGGATCCCCAGCGCTCTCGGCACCGGTGAGGTCGTACGTATCTGAGGCAGTCATCAACCGACTGCTCCTTCCATCTGCAGCTCGATCAGGCGGTTCAGTTCGAGGGCGTACTCCATGGGGAGCTCGCGCGCGATGGGTTCGATGAACCCGCGCACGATCATCGCCATCGCCTCGGTCTCCTCCAGGCCTCGGCTCATGAGGTAGAACAGCTGCTCCTCGGAGACCTTGGAGACGGTCGCCTCGTGGCCCATCTGGACGTCGTCGACGCGGACGTCCACGTAGGGGTAGGTGTCGGTGCGGGAGATCTGGTCCACCAGCAGCGCGTCGCACAGCACGGTGGAGGCCGCGTGCTCGGCGCCGGGCATCACCTGGACCAGGCCGCGGTAGGACGTGCGGCCACCTCCGCGCGAGACCGACTTGGAGACGATCGAGCTGGAGGTGTGCGGGGCCATGTGGACCATCTTGGAGCCGGTGTCCTGCTGCTGGTTCTCGCCGGCGAAGGCGATCGACAGCGTCTCGCCGCGGGCGTGCTCGCCCATCAGCCAGACCGCCGGGTACTTCATGGTGACCTTGGAGCCGATGTTGCCGTCGACCCACTCCATGGTGCCGCCCTGCTCGACCGTGGTGCGCTTGGTGACCAGGTTGTACACGTTGTTCGACCAGTTCTGGATCGTCGTGTAGCGGACACGGGCGTCCTTCTTGACGACGATCTCCACGACGGCCGAGTGCAGGGAGTCCGACTTGTAGATCGGCGCGGTGCAGCCCTCGACGTAGTGCACGTAGGAGCCCTCGTCGGCGATGATCAGCGTGCGCTCGAACTGGCCCATGTTCTCGGTGTTGATCCGGAAGTAGGCCTGCAGCGGGATCTCCACGTGCACGCCCTTGGGGACGTAGACGAAGGAGCCGCCCGACCACACCGCGGTGTTCAGCGCGGAGAACTTGTTGTCACCGGCGGGGATGACGGAGCCGAAGTACTCCTGGAACAGCTCCGGGTGCTCGCGCAGCCCGGTGTCGGTGTCCATGAAGATGACGCCCTGCTCCTCCAGGTCCTCGCGGATCTGGTGGTAGACGACCTCGGACTCGTACTGCGCGGCGACACCGGCGACCAGGCGCTGCTTCTCGGCCTCGGGGATGCCGAGCCGGTCGTAGGTCTCCTTAATGTCCGCGGGCAGGTCGTCCCAGTCGGTGACCTGGGCCTCCGTGGACCGCACGAAGTACTTGATGTCCTCGAAGGCGATGCCCGACAGATCCGGGCCCCACGTGGGCATGGGCTTCTTGTCGAACAGCTTGAGCGCCTTCAGGCGGCGCTCGAGCATCCATTCGGGCTCGTCCTTCTTGGCGGAGATGTCACGGACGACCTCTTCGCTCAGGCCGCGGCGCGCGCTGGCACCGGCCGTGTCCTCGTCGTGCCAGCCAAAGGCGTACTGGCCGACGGACTCGATGATCTCGTCCTGTGTCAGCTTCTCTGGTGCGCTCGTCATGGTGTCCTTCCCTCGGTGAGCGGAATGTGTGTCGTGCAAGCGTGCGCGCCCTGCGCCAGGGTGGCCAGGCGCTGGACGGGTGCTCCGATAATGCGGGAGATGACTTCAGTCTCGGCCTCGCACAGCTCGGGGTGATCTGCGGCGACGTCGAGGACGGGGCAGTGCCCATGGCACAGCTGCGCTGTCACGAGCGTACGCGGGCTGCCGCCCGGTCGTGTGTTCGTGGCAGGCATCGGGACGTGCAGCGGACGCACCGTGGTGGCGTACCCGCGGGCGGTGAGCATCTCGGCCAGCAGTTCCACCCGCCGAGCCAGGGTGACGGTCTCCCCGGCGGCCTCGCACTCGGCGACCCGCTGCGACAGCGCCGCCTCCCAATCCGCGATACGGCGCCCGGCGAGCCGTGACACCGCCTCGTCCCCGCCGAGGCGCGCGAGCTCCTCGAAGGCCATCACCGCGAGGTCGTCGTACCCGCCGGGCAGGGACTCGTGGGCGGACTTCGAGAGCACGAAGGCCTTGCTGGGGCGTCCACGGCCGCGATGGCCGATGGGTACGTCATGCTCGGCGATGGTCCCGTCGGCCTCCAGCGCCGCGAGATGGCGACGCACCGCAGCACTGGTGAGACCGAACCGCTCCGCCAGCTGGCGGGCAGTGATCGGGCCGTGCGCCGAGATGGCGTCGACCAGGCGATCTCGCGTGGTGAGAGTGCTGCCGGGATCCGGCTGTTCCGCTGTCATCGGCGCCTCACCTTCTCCCTGCTCTGGCCTGCTCACCTGACGGCACCCCAATATTTTACAACACGTAGCTTTCCTAAAACCGCTCGACCGGTGTGCGGCATGGCACCGCTTCCGTCTCCGCTCATTTTCAACTACCCTGGGAGGCGGCGCGGCATCCCCCGCGATCGCCTCCCCACGAGAGACCGAGGAAGAGAAGCCATGAGCATCGAGGACGCCACCAGCACCGCGGACTCCGGCCAGGAGCATTCGACCGAGGGCTCCTACGTCCACCAGGGCAAGCCCTTCGACCGCGACATGAACTACATCGCCGACCGCATCACGGAGGACGCCCGGGACGGATGGCCCGTCGAGCCCGGCCGCTACCACCTCGTCGCCGCCCGCGCCTGCCCGTGGGCCAATCGCACCCTGATCTCGCGCCGCCTGCACGGCCTCGAGGACGTCCTCTCCGTGGGCATGCCCGGTCCCACCCACGACAAGCGCTCGTGGACTTTCGATCTCGATGAGGGCGGGAAGGACCCGGTCCTGGGCTACGAGCGTCTCCAGCAGGCCTATTTCGCGCGCTTCCCCGACTACCCGCGCGGCATCACGGTGCCCGCCATGGTCGACATCCCCTCCAAGGCCGTCGTGACCAACGACTTCCAGCAGATCACGCTGGACTTCGCCACCCAGTGGAGCGCCCACCACCGCGACGGCGCCCCGGATCTCTACCCCGAGGCCCAGCGCGAGGAGATCGACGCCCTCAACACGTGGATGCTGCACCGGGTCAACAACGGTGTGTACAAGACCGGTTTCGCCGGCTCCCAGGACGTCTACGAGAGCGAGTACCGCAAGCTGTGGGTGGCGCTCGACGAACTGGAGGACCGTCTCTCGCACAGCCGGTACCTGATGGGGCCCGCGATCACGGAGGCCGACGTGCGCCTGTTTCCCACCCTGATCCGCTTCGACCCGGTCTACTACAGCCACTTCAAGGCGAACCGTCAGCCGCTGGCGACCATGCCGAACCTGTGGAACTACACCAAGGACCTGTTCCAGACGCCCGGCTTCGGCGACACGATCGACCTCGAACAGATCAAGACGCACTACTACTACGTCCAGACCGACATCAACCCGACCCAGGTGGTGCCCGTCGGTCCGGATATGAGCCACCTCATGGATGCTCACGACCGTGACCGCTTCCCCACCAACACGTGGGGCGATGGTGGCACCGCCCCCGAGCCGCCGTTGGCGGCCGAGGTCGTCGACCCCGAGCACACCCCGCTGCACGTGACCGGGCGCTGAGCGCCCACGGACAGCAGGGCAGGTTCGCTCGGGGCCTGCGGCCGGGCGCGGCGGGCCGGTCGGCCGCGGCGGGGCGGCCACGGCGGGGCGGCCGCGGCGGGGCGGTCGCACCTCCGCCGCGCCTACCATGGGTGCCGACATGACAGACCACTCCCCCGCGCCGTCCCCGGCGCCGCCGGCCCTGCACGCCGAGAGCCTCACGCACTTCTACGGCCCCGTCCGCGCCCTGGACGGGCTCTCGCTGACCGCGCGCCGCGGTGAGGTGACAGCGCTCCTGGGTCCCAACGGCGCGGGCAAGACCACCGTGGTCTCCTGCGCCACCGGGCTGCTGCGCCCCGTCGGCGGAACCGTGTCGGTGCTGGGCCGCGACCCCTGGCGCGCCGGCCCCGGCCACCGTGCCCGCGTCGGCGTCATGATCCAGGACGGCGGGCTGACCTCGGGGGCCCGAGCCATGTCTCTGCTGCGCTACGGGGCGAGCCTGCATGCCGCCCCGCTGCCGGTGGACGAGGTCGCCGAGCACCTCGGGATCGACGAGTTCGCCACCACCCTCGTGCGGAGGCTGTCCGGTGGACAGCGGCAGCGCCTCGCGCTGGCCCTCGCGATCATCGGCCGTCCCGAGCTGATCTTCCTGGACGAGCCCACGGCCGGCATGGACCCCTCGATCCGGCAGCGGGTGCGCCACCTGATCCGTTCCCTCGCCGACACCGGCACGGCCGTCGTGCTGACCACCCACATGATGGACGACGTGGTCGGCCTGGCCGACGCCGTCTGCGTCATCGCCGGCGGGAGGACCCTGGCCACGGGCTCCGTCCAGGACATCATCACCGCGCACGACGCCCAGCACGGCGCCGTCGCCGTACGCGCGACCGCGCACGGCGTCGACCCGGCCTCCGTGCCCGCTCTCGAGGCGGACCTGCAGGCCGCCGCCGCTCGTCACGGCGCACGGCTGGAGATCACCGGTGCCGGCGCCGCGGATCTCGAGGCCGTGCTGCTGGACCTCATGCAGCAGGACCGTGCGGATCGGCAGGAGCCCGCGTCGCGAGCTGGGGCGCCGCTCGCCCCGGGCAGCAGTGTCGCCGCGCCCGCTGAGGAGCTGAGATGAGCCCCGCCGCCGATGACGCACCCCTGTCGTCACCATCGCCCGCATCACGGCCTGCCCAGACCCGCCGAGCCGGCGGGAGCCCGGGGCCGACCTCGGCGCCTGCCCCGCGGCCCGCGCCGCGGCCTGCGTCGATGCTGCGCAGGGTGATCGCCCATGCCGCGCTCGAGGCACGGACGCTCCTCTCGAACGGCGAGCAGCTGATGGTGGCGATCGCCCTGCCCGCCATGGTGCTCATCGGCCTGCGCCTGCTGCCCATCGGCAGCCTCGACGGCGCGGACCCGATCGACACGGCGCTCTCCGCGACCCTGGCCACCGCGCTGATCTCGACGTCCTTCACCTCCCAGGCGATCCAGACCGGGTTCGACCGCCGCAACGGCGTGCTGCGCTGGGTGGCGACCACACCGCTGGGACGCGACGGGTACCTCGCCGGCAAGATCCTCGCCACGCTGCTCGTCCAGGTGATCCAGGTCCTCGTGCTCGGCGGGCTCGCTCTGATCCTCGGCTGGAGACCCGCAGCGCTGGAGATGCTGGCGGTGGTCCCGGTATGGGTGCTCGGCACCGTCGCCTTCGGCTCGCTCGGCCTGCTGATCGCCGGCCTCCTGCGCACCGAAGCGGTGCTCGCGGTCTCCAACCTGGTGTTCGTCGTCCTGGTGGCCGCCGGCGGTGTCGCCCTGCCGCCGGCGACCTATCCGCATCTGCTGCGCGGCCTGGTGGATCTGCTGCCCTCGGGTGCTCTCGGGGAGCTGATGCGGGCGTGCCTGGCCGGAGGCCCGTTCTCCCCGGGCTCGCTGCTGGTGCTGATGGCATGGGCGGTGCTCGGTGCGCTCGCCGTGATCCGCTGGTTCCGCTGGACCGACAGCTGAAGGATCCCCTGCCGCGGTGATCGACCCGCTGAGTGCCCGGGGCTCGGAGCGGTCGCCATCCCGATGCAGTGCGGGATCGGTCGCATCAGCGACGCTCGATCAGGGAACTTCCCGTCGCCATCCCTAGAATCGACCGCATGTCCTCCGGTCCCGTCGCCTCGCCCGCGACCGCACGCGTCCCCGAGCGCCACGGCCGCATCACCACGCTGCCCGATCCTCGCCTGCGGTCCTGGGGACCGCGGCGCCGGGCACGCCTCGCCGCGATCGCGCTGTGGGGAAACCTCATCTGCCAGATGGGCATCATCCTCTCCGGCGGCGCGGTGCGGTTGACCGGCAGCGGGCTGGGCTGCTCGACGTGGCCGAACTGCGAGCCCGGCCAGTTCACACCGGAGTTCACGATGGCCTCCGGTATCCACCCGTTCGTGGAGTTCGGAAATCGCACCCTGACCGGCGTGCTGAGCATCTTCGCGATCGCGGTGCTGCTGGTGACGTGGCGGTGGCTGAGCCACAAGGGTCCCGGGTTCCGCCGCTTGGCCTGGGTGCCGCTGATCGGCACCCTGCTGCAAGGGCTGATCGGGGCTTTCGTGGTGTGGCTCCACCTCCACCCGGGACTGGTCAGCCCGCACTTCCTGATCTCCCCGCTGCTCGGGGCGGTCTCCATGGTGCTGCTGGTGCGCCTGTACGACGGGGACGGCCCCGTCCGGCCGGCCGTGCCGACCCGCGCGCTGGGGATCTTCATCGCGCTGGCAGCCGTCGGGTTCACTGTGCTCGTGCTGGGCACGATCGTCACCGGCACCGGCCCCCATTCCGGCGACGCCGGCGAGATCACCCGCATCGCGATGGATCCGCGCCTGGCCGCCCGGCTCCACGCCGGTGCCGTCTACGTGTTCTGCGCCCTGCTGATCGCTCTGCTGATCGTGCTGCACCGCCACGGGGCCCGCCCCGAGGCCACCACCGCCGCCTGGGGCCTCGTCGTGCTGACTCTGCTCCAAGGCGTCATCGGGTACGTCCAGTACTACACCGGGCTCCCGGAGCTGATCGTCTTCTTCCACCTGATCGGCGCCTCGCTGTTCGCCGCCGCCATCGCCTGGGTGGGAGCCCGCCTGGTCACCTGGCAGTGGGCCGAGGAGCGCACGTCCTCCGCTGACCCAGCCGATCCCCCTGCCGCCCGCCCCGACACCTCGGAGACCTCATGATCCTCGGACGACGCCGCCGCGACGCGACGCAGGAGCTGCCCACCCTGGACCAGGCCCGGCCGGCCGGCGAGTTCGTCGCCTCGGTGCTCTCCCACCTGCGCTCCGTGGTCGATGTCGGATGGAATCTGCTGGAGATCGACGCCGAAGCGCATCGGCTGATCCGCGAGGTCGGCGCGACCAGCTGCTATCTCGATTACCACCCGGCCTTCGGGGCCTCCCCCTTCGGCCACGTCATCTGCACCTCGGTCAACGACGGCGTCCTACACGGCCGCCCCTACGACCGGGTCCTGGCCGACGGCGACCTGCTCTCGCTGGATTTCGCCGTGGAGGTCGAGGGCTGGGTCGCCGACTCCTGCCTCTCGATCACGGTGGGCACGCCCCGCCCCGAGGATCTGCAGCTGATCCGCGACACCGAACAGGTGATGTGGGCGGGCATCGATCAGGTGCGCGCCGGCAACACGGTCGGCGACATCGGCCATGCCGTCATGAACGAGGCCCACAGCCTCGGATACACGATCAACAACCGCTTCGGCGGGCACGGCGTCGGCCGGACCATGCACGAAGCGCCGTTCGTGCCCAACCACGGCACCCCGGGCGGAGGGCTCGAGCTCGTCGCCGGCCAACTGCTGACCGTCGAGCCGTTCCTCTCCCCCACCACCTCCGAGCTCGTGGTCGATGAGGCCGACGGCTGGACCCAGCTCTCGGCCGACGGCTCCCGCGGAGCGCACGCGGAGCACACGCTGCAGGTCACCGAGGGCGACCCGGTCATCCTCACGGCCCGGGCGGACGACCCCGCTCCGCGCAGCTCCCTGGGCTGAGCAGCTCCCTGGGCCGAGGAGCCCTGGACCGAGGAGTCACAGCTCCCCGGGCCATGGAGCCATGGCTCCCCAGGACGGGTGCAGCCGCGCGCGTCAGCGCAGCACGTCACGCACCGCCGATGCGATGCCGGGAGCGTCCAGGCCCTGCTCGGCGAGGAGGCGTCCGCGGTCCCCGTGCGGGATGAACGACTGGTCGATCCCGAGGGTGCGCACGGGCGGCGTCGGCCTCGAGACGCTCGCGCGGTCGCCGAGGTGTCCGCGAAGCGCCGCTCCGACACCACGGGAGGCGACGCCGTCCTCGAGGGTGACCACGGCGCGGGCACCGGCGGCCAGGTCGACCAGCTCCGCGGGGACAGGCAGCGCCTGGAGAGGATCAAGGACCACGACGTTCCCCAGCCCGGAGCATTCCTGAGCAGCCGCGACGGCGCGATCGGCCAGCGCGCCGATGCTCACGATCAGCACGTCGATCGGCTGCTCGACGTCCCCGGCCAGCACATGCCCCGCCGCCGTCACGGTGACGGCGTCCATCTCCGCCGGGCACGAGCCCTTCGGGAAGCGCACCAGCGACGGCCCCGCCACGGTGAGGGCGGCGGTCACAGCATCATCGAGTCGCGTGCCGTCACGCGGCGCCCAGACGGCCATTCCCGGGACCTGGGCAGCGAGGGCGAGGTCCCAGATGCCGTGATGGCTCGGCCCGTCGGGGCCGGTGATCCCGGCGCGGTCGAGCGTGAGGGTGACGTCCTCGCCGTGCAGCGCGACGTCCAGCAGCAGTTGGTCGAAGGCCCGGTTCAGGAACGTCGAGTACAGGGCGACCAGAGGCTTCGCCCCGCCGCGGGAGAGTCCGGCAGCGGTGTCCAGGGCGAGCTGTTCGGCGATGCCGACGTCGATCACGCGCTCGGGCAGCTCGCGCTGCATCGATGCGAGGCCGACGGGGTCGATCATCGCGGCGCTGAGGGCCACGACGCGATCGTCCGCGCGTGCGGCCTCGAGAACCGCCGCGGAGAAGCGAGCGGTCCAGGTTGCGGGAGGGGCCGGCGAATCGCTCGCCTCCGGGACCGGAGCGCTCTCGGGTTCGTTCGGCGGCTCGATGTCGAAGGGCCCGGTGGTGTGCCAGTGGTCGAGGGCGTCCATCTCGGCGCGGGCGAAGCCTGCTCCCTTACGGGTGATCACGTGCAGCACCACACCGGGGCGCTCCGGATCCTCGGCCGCCGCCCGGGCCTGCCGCAGTGCGCGCGCCAGGGCTGCGTGGTCGTGGCCGTCGATCGGCCCCAGGTAGGTCAGTCCCAGGGAGCTGAACAGGTCGTCGCCCGCCGCGACCGTGCCCTCGCGCAGGTCTCGCAGGTGCTGTGACAGTCCCCCGACGGTCGGCGCGTAGGAACGGGTGTTGTCGTTGAGCACCACGATGGTGCGTGAGCCGACGTCGGTGGCGAGCTCGTTGAGCGCTTCGAGGCCGACGCCGCCGGTCAGTGCCCCGTCGCCGGTGACCGCGACGGACACCCCGGGCTCGCCGGCGAGGCGGTGGGCGCGGTCGATGCCGTGCGCCCAGGCGATCGAGCCGGAGGCGTGGGAGTTCTCGACGACGTCGTGGGCGGACTCGGCGCGGTCCGGGTACCCGGCCGTGCCTCCGGCGCCGCGGAGGCCGGCGAGATCGGCGCGGCCGGTGAGCATCTTGTGCACGTAGGCCTGATGGCCGGTGTCGAACACGATCGCCTCGCGCGGCGAGTCGAGCTCGCGGTGCAGGGCGAGGGTCAGTTCGACGACGCCGAGGTTGGGACCGAGGTGCCCGCCGTGCTGCGAGGTGATCTCCACCAGCCGTCGGCGCAGGGTGCGTGCGAGCGCCGGCAGCTCGGTGGGGGCCAGCTCGCGCAGCCGGGCGGGATCGGCGGGGATGTCCACGTCCGTCGGTCCGGCCCCGGGTGATGCGTCACCGGCGGCCGGGCGAGGGGCCGCGGAGGGGGCCGGCGCGGACGGTGCGGCGTACCGGACGGCATGCTGCTGAGAGGTCGACATGCGCAGGTCCTCCATCGGCCTCGGGGACGGGATGCCGCCAGCGTACGTCGTGCTGACCTGTATCGACGGACCGCATGGTCACATTCGTGCACATCTTCACCGGTGATTCACCGGTCCCCACCGGGGTGTGCATCGCGGTGCAGTATCCGTGCGCAGCGGTGCACTAGTGGACGTCGCCGCACTGCTGCGCGGTGCCGTCGGGCTCGCTCATCTCCCGTGCTCGCGGCGGGAGGCGAGCGCGAGCTGACGGATCAGATCCCCGGGTATCGGCTTCCGCGCCGTGAAGGTGACACCGGTCTTGGTCGCCTTCAGCCCGGCCGCGGCGATGTCCTCGGCGTGCGACGCGATGGCACCTGCGGCGACATACAGGCCGCACTGCCGGCTGAAGGCGGCATACCCCGCGACGACCGATCCCCCGATCTCGAAGCCCGGCATGTCGTACTTGAGGACCTCACGTGCCTCCGGCAGGGCGGCCGCAAGCTCGCCGCGGAGCTGTTCGAGCACCGGCCGGAACTGCTCGGGCGCCGCGGAGATGTAGGCCTCGTGATCGGACATCATCATCCCCTTCCGGACGTCTCGGACCAGCGCTGGCCAGGAGCCTAGTCCCATATCCGGATGAGAACCATGCCCGCTCCGCGCAGTGCGCCCCGCCAGGCCGAAGCCTGACGGGGCGCACGCACTCACGGGGACTCTCGCCCACGGTCGATGAACCGGGGTCGACGACCCGGGCTGCGGGAGCCCGGGCCGTCCCGGCTCACGCGACCAGCTGGCGCAGCACGTACTGCAGGATGCCGCCGTTGCGGAAGTACTCGGCCTCGCCGGGGGTGTCGATGCGGACGTCCGCGTCGAACTCCACCGTGGTGCCGTCCTCCTTCTGTGCGGTGACGGCGACCTGCTTGGGGCTGGCGCCCTCGTTGATGGCGGAGACGCCGGCGATGGAGAAGGTCTCGCTGCCGTCCAGGCCCAGCGACTCGGCGGACTCGCCGGCCGGGAACTGCAGCGGCAGCACGCCCATCCCGATGAGGTTGGAGCGGTGGATGCGCTCGAAGCTCTCGGCGATCACGGCCTGCACCCCGAGGAGCTTGGTGCCCTTGGCGGCCCAGTCCCGGGAGGAGCCGGTGCCGTACTCCTTGCCGGCCAGCACGACCAGCGGGATGTCCTGCTCGGCGTAGGCCTGGGCGGCGTCGTAGATGAACTCCTGCTCACCGGTCAGGAAGTTCTTCGTGTAGCCGCCCTCGACCCCGTCCAGGAGCTGGTTGCGGATACGGATGTTGGCGAAGGTGCCGCGGATCATCACCTCGTGGTTGCCGCGGCGCGAGCCGTAGGAGTTGAAGTCCTTGCGCGCGACCCCGTGCTCCTGGAGGTAGCGACCGGCCGGGGAGTCGAGCTTGATCGCGCCCGCGGGCGAGATGTGGTCGGTGGTGGTGGAGTCGCCGACCTTGACCAGGACACGGGCGCCCTCGATGTCGGTGACCGGCTCCGGGCGCAGCTCCATGCCCTCGAAGTACGGGGGCTTGCGCACGTAGGTGGACTCCTCGTCCCACGCGAACGTCGCACCCTCGGGAGTGTCGAGGTTGCGCCAGCGCTCGTCTCCGGTGAAGACGTCCTTGTAGTCGTCGGTGAACATCTCCTGGGAGATGGATTCGGCGATGACCTGCTCGACCTCGGTGGGGCTGGGCCAGATGTCGCGCAGGTAGACGTCCTTGCCGTCCTTGTCGGTGCCCAGCGGGTCGTTCTCGAAGTCGAAGTCCATCGTGCCCGCGAGCGCGTAGGCGATGACCAGCGGCGGGGAGGCCAGGTAGTTCATCTTCACGTCGGGGTTGATGCGGCCCTCGAAGTTGCGGTTGCCCGAGAGCACTGCCGTGACGGCGAGGTCCTTCTCGGCGATGGCCTCGGAGATCTCCGGGGACAGCGGGCCGGAGTTGCCGATGCACGTGGTGCAGCCGTAGCCGACGAGATGGAAGCCGAGCTCCTCGAGCGCGGGCCACAGGCCGGCCTTGGTGTAGTAGTTCGTGACCACCTGGGACCCGGGCGCCATGGAGGTCTTCACCCACGGCTTCGAGGTCAGGCCCCGGTCGGCGGCGTTGCGGGCCAGCAGGCCGGCCGCCATCATCACCGAGGGGTTGGAGGTGTTGGTGCAGGACGTGATCGAGGCGATCGAGACGATGCCGTGGTCGATCGAGAAGTCCTGACCCTTGACCTGCACCGGGTTCGAGGCACGGCCCTGAGCCGCGGGCACCTCCACGGGGGCCTCGCCGCCGGAGTCGTTGTCGGAGCCCTGGGCGGCCGGGTCCGAGGCCGGGAAGGTGCCGGACTCGGGCGTATCGATCTCGTGGACGGGAACGCCGTCGCCGGCGTAGGAGGGGAGGACCTCGCGGAAGTTCTCCTTGGCCTCGGTCAGGGCCACGCGGTCCTGCGGGCGCTTGGGGCCGGCGATCGAGGGGACCACGGTGGACAGGTCCAGCTCGAGGTACTCGGAGTACTCGGCCTCCTTCGAGGGGTCGTGCCACAGCCCCTGGCGCTTGGCGTAGGCCTCGACGAGGGCCAGCTGCTCCTCGGAGCGGCCGGTCAGGCGCAGGTAGTCCACGGTGACCTCGTCGACCGGGAAGATCGCGCAGGTGGAGCCGAACTCGGGGCTCATGTTGCCGATGGTGGCACGGTTGGCCAGCGGGACCTGGGCGACACCCTCGCCGTAGAACTCGACGAACTTGCCGACGGCGCCGTGCTCGCGGAGCATCTCGGTGATCGTGAGCACGACGTCGGTCGCAGTCGCCGCCGGCGGGATCTCGCCGGTCAGCTTGAAGCCGACCACGCGCGGGATGAGCATGGAGACCGGCTGGCCGAGCATGGCGGCCTCGGCCTCGATGCCGCCGACGCCCCAGCCCAGCACGCCCAGGCCGTTGACCATCGTGGTGTGGGAGTCGGTGCCGACACAGGAGTCCGGGTACGCGCGGAGTGCGCCATCGACCTCGCGGGTCATGACGGTGCGGGCAAGGTACTCGATGTTGACCTGGTGGACGATGCCGGTGCCCGGGGGCACCACCTTGAAGTCGTCGAAGGCGGTCTGGCCCCAGCGCAGGAACTGGTAGCGCTCCTTGTTGCGCTCGTACTCCAGCTCCATGTTCTGCTCGAGGGCGTCGAGCCTGCCGGCCACGTCGATCATCACGGAGTGGTCGATGACCATCTCGGCCGGGGCGAGGGGGTTGATCTTCTCGGGGTCACCGCCGAGCTCCTGCATGGCCTCGCGCATGGTGGCGAGGTCGACCACACAGGGCACACCGGTGAAGTCCTGCATGATCACGCGGGCCGGGGTGAACTGGATCTCGACCGAGGGATCGGCGCTGGGCTGCCAGTTCGCCAGCGCGCGGACGTGGTCGGCGGTGATGTTCGCACCGTCCTCGGTGCGCAGCAGGTTCTCCAGCAGGATCTTGAGGCTGTAGGGAAGCTTGTCGGCGCCCTCCACGGCGTCGAGCGCGAAGATCTCGTAGTCGGTGCCGCCGACGGTGAGATCCTGTTTCGCGGCGAATGAGTCGACAGTGCTCATGAGGCGAACTCCTTGGGTGATGAGGCGACCCCTCCATCGTATGCGCGCCCGCCGGGGCGGACGGGCGAACGCCGTGACCGTCCCGGGCGGCGCGCAGGTGCACGACGCTCGCCGGACGTGGCCACGGGGGTCTCCGGAGTGATCTCCGGTAGATATCTTGACGTCAAGATAAAGCCTACCACGGGAGCGCCGGGCTCAGGACTCGCTGTCGCGCTCCAGCACCACCACCGACTCCACGTGGTGGGTATGCGGGAAGAGGTCGAAGGCGCGCAGCTCGGAGATCTTCCAGCCGGCCTTCTCGATCGCGGCGAGGTCGCGGGCCAGGGTGGAGGGCTCGCAGGAGACGTACACGATCCGCTGTCGCACCGCCTTGGCCAGCAGACCCATCAGTTCGGTGCCGGCGCCGTTGCGGGGCGGGTCGAGCACGACCACGTCCACGCCGCCACGACGGGCTCTGACCCAGTCGGTGACGTCGGCCGTGGCGGTCGAGACCTGGGGCAGATCCTCGAGGTTCTCGGCCGCCAGCTGGGAGGCGCGGCGGTTGCCCTCGACCGTGATGACGCTGCCGTCACGGCCGACCTGCTCCGCCGCGGTCGCAGCGAACAGGCCCACACCTCCGTAGAGGTCCCAGGCACTGCCGCCGTGGGGCGCCCGAAGGGTGGACTCGACGACCTCGCTGAGCAGCTCCGCCGCGCGGCGGTGAGCCTGCCAGAAGCCCGTGGCGCTGACGGCGAACAGGCGCTCGCCCACCCGTTCGCGCACGGTTCCGTCCCCGCGCAGCGGCACCAGGCCGCGGCCGGTGCGCACGGCGACCCCGGCATCGCCCCAGCTGTCCGGGACGACGACCGAGGCGGGGTCGAGCTCGCGACCGATCAGCACCACGGAGGCGGGTCCCGCCGACGGGGCCACGGCGTCGATCGCCTCGGTGCCCTCCGGGGCGGTCCACTCCCCCAGGCGCAGGTCCCGGATGGCCGGGGCGGCCAACGGGTTCTCGCCGGCGTCGCGCACCTCGTGGGAGCGCCATCCGCGCATCCCGACGCGCCCGTCGGCATCGACGGCGAAGCGCACGCGGGTGCGCCATCCGAGCCCGTCGAGATCGTGCGGCGCGGGCTCGACCTGCACGTCCTCGATCGGGTAGCTGGTCACTCCGGCGCGGCGCAGCAGTTCCTGCATGACCTCGCTGGCGATGCGGCGCTGGGCGGGGAGGGCGATGTGGGCCCATTCCGCCCCGCCGACGCCGTCAGCGGCGGCCTCCTCCCACACCGAGGGCACCCGGTCCACGCCGGCCTCGAGCACATCGATCGCCTCGGCGCGCCAGAACCGGGCCGAGGCGTTCTCCTCGGGGTCATCGAGCAGCCGGGCCGTCACGGTCTCTCCCGGTGTGGTGCCACGGACGAAGACCACTCGTCCCTCGTGGCGGGCGACGAAGGTGCCGCCGGCCGCGGGTGGTCCGACGGTGAGAGTCAGAAGTCGGCCGCCGACGGCGGGGCTGGGCACTCGTTCGGCGTCCGGGCTCATCGGACCACTCCTCCTCCGTCCGCGCGCACTCGTGCCGTCGCGGACCGCAGCTCCTCGATCTCGTGGCGAGTTCCGGCGCCGGCCGAGGCTCACGCCCGGGAACTCTTCGGCCCCCAGTGTCCCACCAGGCGGACCCCTGCGGGGACCGGCACGCTCCCGCCCGGGCGAGCTGAGGCCCAGCAGAAGCCTACGTCTCGGCACCGGAAGGACGAGGCGCCGGGTGGTCGAGCTGCGGGCTCAGAGCTCGAGACGGAGCCTCAGGAGTACCCGCCGCGGGAGAGCAGCGAGCGGTGCATCAACCACACCAGGTAGGCGATCACCGCGAAGGCGGGCAGGCCCATGGCGAGCTTGGCCACGCCGAGCGCCGCCACCTGACCCGTCAGCAGCAGCGGCACCTGGACGGCCAGCTTCGCGGCGTACAGCGCCAGGAACAGCACAGTGGCCCGGCCGTAGACGCGGCGGGCGTCGGGATCCTGCGCCCAGTCCTTCACGCGCGGATCCAGGGCACCGATGAAGTACCCGACCAGCGGCCGCCGCACCAGCAGCGAGATCGCCAGGACCACCAGGGCCACGGCATTTATGGCGAGGCCGGGCGCGTAGAAGTCGGAGCCGTCCCCGGAACGGATCGCGAGGACCGCCCCGAGGCCCACCCCGATCAGGCCGCCGAGCACGGTCGAGGGGCTCTGGCGCTGGATAAGGCGTGCCACCAGGAAGATTGCCACCACCGCGACCGCCGAGACGGAGGCGAGGGTCACGGACCGGGTGGCGACGTACAGGACGATGAACAGCAGCGTCGGCAGCACCGATTCGGCGATGCCGCGCGGCCCGCCGATCGCGTCGGCGACGGAGAACTCCTCCTGATGCAGGACGCCTCCGAGGCCGCGCTTGACCGGATCGCCCTCGCCCGCTCCGGGCGAGCGGGCAGGGGTCGGTCGCGCCGGCTCGGCATTCTCGCCCGGTCGCGCCGGGTCGGCCGGTCCGCCGGACCGTGGGGGCTGGGACGGGCCGGGGCCCGGGGAGGGCGTGCTCATCCGATCTGCGTGATCTCGGGGCCGCGCGCCAGCGGATCCAGCGGGCCGGCGCCGGTCTGGGTGAGGCCCGGGCGCTGGCCGGGCAGCGTCAGCGGAATCAGTTCCTGGGGCGCCATCGCCTCGCCTCCGCGTACCACGACCAGGCGGGAGACCAGGGTCTCGAAGCTCTTGGCCTGCTCCTTGTCGGACAGCGCCTTGCCGGTGAGGATCGCGCGGAGGAACCAGCGAGGCCCGTCGATGCCGATGAAGCGCGCCGGGCGGTACCCGGTACGGCCATCGGTGCGCTTGACGGGCAGCCGGGTGATCAGCTCGGTCCCGAAGACGCCGGGCCGGGTCTCGGCGGTGCCGCCCTGCTTGACGACGGAGTCGCGCAACGACGTGCGCACCTCGTCCCACAGGCCGCGCGATTTCGGGGCGGCGAACGCCTGGACCTGCAGGGACGAGCCGCCGATGACCAGATTCGCGCCGGTGACGGTTCCGGTGCGCTGGTCGACCTCCATCCGCAGCTCCATGTCCTCGATGGTGGGGACCTGGAGGCCGCCGAGGTCGATGCGGTCCTCGTCGGGGGCGTCCGGGGCGTCGAAGGGCCCCTCGTCGAGGTGTTCGGCTCGCGGGGGCGCCTCGTCGGGCGCTTCGTCGGCCTCCGGCTCGTCGGCCCCGGTCGCTTCGGCGTCGTCCTCGTCCTGGCCGAGACCGACGTCCTCGAGGGAGTCCTCGGGGCCGGTGTGCTCGCCCTCGTCGGACTCCGCGCGCTTCCTGCGGGAGAACAGTCCCACGGTCATCCCTCCTTATGCTCGTCGGTGCCGGCCGGTGCCGGTCCGGGGCCGAAGCCGCCGCTGGACCCGAAGCCGGAGGCGTCACGATCGGTGGCGTCGAGGTCATCGACCTGCTGCAGCGCCGGCGCCAGGAACGGAACCACGACCAGCTGGGCGATCCGGTCCCCCGCCGCGAGGGCGAACGGTTCGGACAGGTCGGTGTTGTGCAGCGAGACCTTGATCGGCCCGCGATATCCGGCGTCCACGATACCGGGACCGTTCAGCACGGTGATGCCGTGCCGGGAGGCCAGTCCCGAGCGGGGGCAGACCAGTCCCACGGTGCCGGGGGGCAGTGCGAGCGAGACCCCGGTGTCGACGAGGGCTCGCCCCCCGGCGGGGATCTCGACGTCCTCGGCGCTGGAGAGATCCAGGCCGGCGTCGTCGACGTGGGCGCGGTGGGGCATCGGCGTGCCGGGGGCGAGACGGATCCGCAACGGCGGCGTCCCCATGGGGGCGGGTGCGGCGTCCGCGTCCTCGGTCGTGAAGTCAGGCAGAGCAGGCATGGGCACAGGGTATGCCGTCAGCGCGCTGGAGCGTCCAGGGGCTGCGTGAGACGATGAGCGCATGCCCGACGCCGTCGATCCCCACACCGCCTCGCCGACCGGAGAGCCCGCACCATCCGCCCCGAATCGCCCCCGTGACCAGGAGCCTCTTTTCCGTGAGCGCCTGTTGCCCGGCCCGGGGACCTGGGTCGTGGTGGTGGCGCTCGGCTCCATCCTCGGGGTGGTCATCGTGCCCTTGCATCTCACGACCGCGCTCGTGGTCGGAGTGGTCTCGATCATCGTCGCGGTGATCCTCGCCGTGCTCTACTCCCCCGTCCTGGAGGTCAAGGACGGCTGGTTCACGATGGGCCGCGCTCGGATCGAGGTCGATCAGCTCGGTGAGGCGACGGTGCTGCGCGGGGACGAGTGGCGCACCACGATGGGTCAGGGCTTCGAGCCTCTTGCGCACCACTGCGTGCGCGGCTGGGTCTCCTCGGGCTTCCGCATCGAGGTGCTCGATGACGAGGATCCCACCACCGCGTGGGTCGGGTCCTCACGCCGTCCCGACGACCTCGCGCTCGCACTGCGCAGCGCCCGACGGGACTCGCGAAGCGGCTGAGCGGGGCGAACGCCTCAGCGTGCTCGAGCCGGACTCCCGCGGCACGGGAGACCGGACGCCGGAGTCGGTCGACGCTGCGGCATTGGGCCCCACGACATGCAGGACGGCGCCGCATCCGACGTGGATGCGGCGCCGTCCTGTCGAGATCGTGCGCGGAAGTGATCGCCGCTCAAGCGGCGGCACACTCCTTGCAGATGATGAGGGTGCCCTCGACGTGGTCGATCTGGCTGCGGTGCTTCACGAGGAAGCAGCTGGCGCAGGTGAACTCATCGGCCTGACGGGGAAGAACTCTCACGGAGAGCTCCTCGCCGGAGAGATCGGCGCCGGGGAGCTCGTACGAGTCCGCCGCCTCCGCCTCGTCCTCGTCCACCGTGGGGGCCGCCGCTTCGCTCCGGCGGCCCTTGAGCTCCTCGATGGAGTCGTCGTTCGATTCGTCCTCGTTCTTGCGCGGGGCGTCGTAATCTGTGGCCATCTACGGTCCGTTCCTGGTTGTCTCGGCGGTCGTCCGACCTCGGTGCGTGCGGCGGTCCTGCGCTGGCGAGACTGCCCGTGCCCCCTGCGGGTCGGTCCTGGTCGCAACGCTGAATGCGGCGGCATTATTGCAGAGAGGTCTGCGACGGGCAACGCAATGTCTCGGGGAGGTCTCGGGAAGGTCTCGCGCCGGTCTCGGGACGGTCCTCGGCCGGGCGTGGTCCAGGTCCGGGCCACTGCCCGGACTCCGGAGCGGACGTCGACGCCGGCGCCGGCTCCGCTCGGTTCATCCGCGAGAGCCGAGCGCGGGAGCAGACCGCGCCCACCGCATCACGTCGGCCCCTGCGCGTCCCGGATCCACAGATGCACGCAACACGCCCCCGTTCCAGGCGCGAACGCAGGCGGTGGACAGCGGGCCGCGATATGGTCACCGCCTAGACTTCTGCATGCGAGGAGTCGCGGACGCGAGAACTTCTGCCCGCGAGGGACCAGGCTCCGACGGAGAGGACGACGATGCGAGAGCTCGAACTCGACGGGATCCATGACGACGGCGAGCATGTGATCCTGGTCGACTCCGACGGCGAGCGCTACACGTTGCGCATCGACAAGGCCCTGCGTGCAGCGGTGCGGCGGGACCGCCCGGCCCTGGGCATGATCCAGGCGGCGGACTCCGCACCGGTCAGGCCCCGGGAGATCCAGTCCATGCTGCGCTCCGGGCGCAGCGCCGAGGACATCTCCGAAGCCGCCGACATCCCCCTCGAGCACGTACGTCGGTACGAGGGCCCTGTGCTCGCCGAACGGGAATGGACCGCACAGCGCGTACGCACGTTCCCCGTCGGCCGCGGCGGCCCCAGCCTCGACGAGGTGGTCGCCGAGCGGCTGGCCGCCCGCGAGGCCACCGGCGAGACCACCTGGGACGCCTGGCGACGTGGTGACGGGACCTGGACGCTCCAGCTGACCTTCTCCGCAGCGGGCCGGACCCGGCAGGCGCACTGGGTCGCCGATCTCGACAACCGCTCGGTGGCCTCGGTCGACGACGAGGCGCGCTGGATCAGCGATGAGGACGCCCCGCCGGAGCCGACCCGGGGCCGTGCCCGCCTGCAGGCGGTCAAGAGCTCGGTCTACGATCTCGAGGCCGACGGGGCCTTCGACGAGAACAGCGCCGGGCCCCGCCGCGGCCGCGGACGGAGCTCCGGCCAGCCCTCCGTCTCCGGCGACCACCCTTCCGCCATCGACGACGGCGAGCTGGATGCGCTCAACGCCCGCCGCGGGCTGCGCTCGGTCCCGCCGCCGGATGACTCCACGACCGTCTGGGCCAGCCTGGACGAGGACGTCACCGACGAGGACGAGTTCACCGACGGACCCGATGGCGCCGCCGTGGGCCCAGCCGAGGACGCGGCGACCCGGACCTCCGCGCCCGAGGGTCCCCGCCGCGTCGCTGTTCGCGATGCGGCGGACGAGACCGGCGAGGACCTCGAGGATTCGGATCGCGAAGCGCTGCTGGAGCATTCCGCCTCCGACCAGACGACGGGGAGCGGCGCCCGTGCTGCCGGTTCCCCGGATTCCGTCGACCCCGTCCACTCCGATGAGGCCGATGCTGCTGTCTCCGGTGGCGCGGAGCCGGCCGAGTCCGCGCTGGAGGCGGACGGAGCCGCGAGCGCCGGGGAAGGCAGTGACGGGTCCGCAGGCGCTCCCGTGGAGTACCAGGACACGGTCGATCTCACACCGCTGCCGGGATTCGATGACGACGCCTCCTCCCGGACGCCGGCCGAGAAGCACGAGAACGATAAGTCCACCAACCCCAGCAAGCCGAGCAAGCCGGCGAAGTCCAAGAGCAAGCGGGCTTCCATGCCGAGCTGGGACGAGATCGTCTTCGGGTCCAAGCACGACTGATACCCCGGGCCCCGTCCGGACGGTGACGTTCTCCCGCTCGGCCGTGCCCGAGCCGTAGCGTTCGGCGGCGCCTCGTCAGCGCCTAGGCGCCGGCCTCAGACCGTGGTGCGGATCAGCGGCACCCACGCCTCGGCGGAGGTGAGCGAGCCGTGCACGCCGATCATGGCCCGGGCGGTATCGGAACGTCGCGAGAAGTCGTCGATGCTCCAGCGTCCGCGTGCGAGCACCAGCACGTCCGGGATGCGTCCGCGGACGCGTGCGGGCACCTCTGTCCCCACCGGCGCCAGCAGGCCGGCAGCCAGTATCTGATCCCGCGTCAGGACGAGTGCTCGTGGCCCGAGCAGCTCCCTGAGTCCGGCGGCGAGGTCCTCCGCCGCACCGACCCGTTCGATGGCGCGCAGCGCGAGCGCCCGCGCCTCCCCGGCCACGCCGGCGACCAGCGCGTGCAGGCGCGGGTGGGCGGCGAGATCGATCGTGGTGCCCGGTGAGGTGTCGACCATGCCGTGGTCGGCGGTGAGATGGACCCGGGTGCCGCGGGGCAGACGTCGCAGCAGGGTTCCCACCAGGGCGTCGACCTCCGAGAGGGCGGTCCGCCAGTCTTCGCTGTCCACGCCGGCATGGTGCCCGATGTGGTCCACGTCGTCGACATGGAGGTGGACGAGACCGTCGGGGCCGGCACGGTGGACAGCCGTGCGCACCGCCTCGACGCGGTCTCCCCGTCCGTGGCCGAGGAACTCCCAGCCGCGGTAGGCGACGCCGCTGAGGTGGGATCCCGCGTGCTTCGCGGGGCCCACCTGCACGGCGCGGCGGGATCCGAGCTCGACCAGTGTCGGCTCCGGCATCCACTGCCGCGGGTCCACACCCGGGTCGCCCTTGATCTGGTTCAGGGCCTGGCCGCTGGCCGGGTCGTGGGTGAGATATCCGAGCACGCCGTGGTCCAGGGGCGCCCGGCCGGTGTGCAGCGAGACCATGGCGGTCGCGGTGGTCGCCGGGGTGACCGTCCGGATGCGTGCGGTCTCCGACTCCAGGCGGCGCAGTGTGGGCGTCACAGCGCGGTGCTCGGCGAGCAGATCCGCCCCCAAGCCGTCCAGGAGCACCACGACATCGCGTCCCGGCTGCGGAGATCCCACCAGTGGGGACAGCACGTCGAGGATCCCAGGGTGCGCGCCGCCGGCGAAGGGCGGGACGAGGAGATCCTCGGGCCACTCGGGCACGCAGGCGCGGGCGGGCATGTGCTCAGGCACAGCGCTCAGGCGTCGAGCGCGTCGATGGCGTCCACGAGCTCGGCGTGGAATCGCAGCGCTGCCTCGACCGCGTCATCGCCGTCGGCCAGCGCGCTCACGCGCAGTGCCAGATCGGAGGGTGCGATCGTGCCGGTATATCCGTGGTCGACCTGGCAGTTCGGGTCCTCGCACACGGCGCGCTCGAGATCCACGCGCCGCGACCCGTTCCAGGTGATCCCGAGGGTCACCTCGGCCTCCCGGGCCGGGGTCTGCTGTCCGTCGGTGTCGAAGACCTGGGAGAGGCCGGTGCCGGTGATCCGCTGGAGCCGGATCCGCTCCGTGGTGGAGACGACCTGGCTGGGGTTCATCGCATCGGCCGGGTCGTCGTCGAGGTGGGTGACCAGCAGGTGCGTCCCGGTCAGCACGACGACGGTGAGGTGGCGCCGCACTTCGGGGCCATCGAACGTCGTCTCCGGCCGCACCAGGTAGGCCAGGAGGGCGGCTCCACGCAGAGAGCGCTCGAGGCTCTGCGCGGCCGTCTGCGGGAAGTACCCGGCGGTCTCGAGATCCGCGAGAAGTTCGGCGGGAAGAGCGGTGGTCATCGGTCCATTGTCCCACGCGCAGCGCGGCCGGAGCAGTCGTTGTGGACCACGACGGGCCGGCCGCTGCGGAGCACCACGGGCCGGCCGCTGCGGACCACCACGGAACACTCGACAGGGAGGCGGCCGCCGACGCTCATGCTCACACCCCGGCTGGGCCCGACAGCACCCGCCGTGCGCTGTCGGTGCGGTTCGGTGCCGCATCCAGACGGGCGGTGGCACTGACGACGGTGAGACCGTCCTGGCCGACCAGAACCGGATGCAGCTCAAGTGCCGCCAGCTCCGGGACGTCCTCGGCGAGCAGTCCGACGCGCACGACGAGATCGGCCAGGGCGCCGCGGTCCGCCGGAGGGAGGCCGCGGGTCCCGCGCAGCTTGACCGCCGAGGCGGGAGCATCGACGAGGCGCATTGCGGCGCTCTCGCTGAACGGCGGGATCGCATAGGCGATGTCGTCGAGCAGATCGGTGGCATCGCCGGCCACGGACAGCGAGAGGACGGGGCCCAGGGAGGGGTCCTCGACGCTGCGCACCACCATCGGCACACCGGGCGGCGCCATCGCCTGGACTTCCAGCGGGGCGGTGGAGAAGGCCAGGTCATGGCGCATCGCCGAGACGGCGTGGCGCAGCTGGACGGCATCGGGGATGCCGGAGCGCACTCCCCCGAGGTCCGGCCGGTGCCGCAGCACGGGATCGGTGCTCTTGAGGACCACCGGGTATCCGATCCGGGACGCCTGCTCGACGGCGTCCTCGGCGTCCTGCACGGTCCGGGCGGGCAGCACGCTGATCCCGTAGGCCGCCAGCAGCGCGCTCACGTTCTCGGGCGCGAGGTCGGTGCTCTCCTGACCGCCCTCGGGGCGGTGGCTCTCGACGAGGTCCCGGGCGGCGAGGCGGTCGATGTCCTCGCGCTGGGCGGGCGCGTCGTCGTCGGCGGCCGGTCGCAGCGTGGCGGCGAGCATCCCGGCACCGGCGCGGACCGCGCCGAAGGGGGTGGCATGGACCGGGGGCAGCCGAGGGTCCTGCCGCACGGCGCGCTGGACCTCGGCGTAGCGCTCGGCGCTGGTGATCAGACATACCAGCAACGCCACTTCGCTGTGCCGGGCCACGGTCGCCATCTGCCGGATCACCTCGACCGGGTCCCCGGTCAGCGGGTCGAGCATGCCGGCGATGAGCAGGTCGGTCTGACCGCGCCCGGCCATGGAGGTGAAGGCGCGCTGGACCAGGCGCGGGTCGGAGGACAGCGGGACGCTGCGGTTGTCGGCCACGACCTCGACGCCCGCCTGGTCCGTGGCGCCGCGCAGGGCGGCACCGAGGGCCGCGGTGTTCGAGAGCAGGCCCACGCGGGCACCGGGCGGCAGGCCCTGGCGCCCGATGGCATCGACGATGTCCATGAGGTGGTCCACTCCCCCGGCCTGGACCACACCGGCCGAGTCCAGCACCTGGTCCAGGGCACGGCGCGGGAGTGTGGAGGAGCGCACGTCGTGCCCGGGCGGTGCGGTCGAGCCCACGCCCGGCGGACGCAGCACGATGACCGGGACCCGACGGGTCAGGCGACGGGCGATGCGCGTGAACTTGCGGGGGTTGCCCATCGACTCGAGCGCCAGGCCGATCACCCCGACGTTCTCGTCGTCCTCCCAGTGCTGGAGGGTGTCGTTGAGCGAGACGTCGGCCCGATTGCCGACGCCGACGAACTCGTGGATGCCGACGCCCCGGGTGTCGGTCCCGGCCAGCAGCAGGGCGGACAGTGCGCTGGACTGCCCGGCGAGCGCCACGGGGCCGCGGCGGGGCATCGCCGGTGCCAGGGACAGGCTGATGGCGTCCTCGCCGGTGCGGAGGAAGCCCAGGGAGCCGGGGCCCAGCAGGCGGATGCCATGCAGGCGGGCGCGGGCCACCAGTTCACGCTGCAGCCGCCCGCCCTGTTCGCTGTCGGTGAAACCCTCGGTGGGGATCACGACGCTGTGGACGCCGATGGCGGCGCATTCCTCGATGGCCGCGAGGCAGGACTCCGGACGCAGGGCGATCACGGCGAGGTCGACGGTGCCGGGCACGTCCCCGATGTGGGCGTAGGTGCTGTGGCCGCGCAGCTCCAGTGCTTCGCGGGCGATGACGTGGACCGCCCCGGTGTATCCGGACAGCTCCAGGGCGGTCAGGAAGCGTCCCCCGGCGGAGTCCGCCCGCGAGGAGACGCCGACCAGCAGCACGGACTCGGGATGCAGCAGGCGTTCCATGGCGCGGGCTTCGGCCCGGTGCTCACGCTCTGCCATCACAGCCAGTGAGCGGACGGTGGGATCGATCCGGAAGGAGACCAGGACCACGCCGTCGTCCAGGGTGCGCTCGACGTCGAAGCCCGCGTCGGTGAAGACGTTGATCATCCGGGAGTTCTGCGGGAGGACCTCCGCGGTGAACACCCTGATCCCCCGCTCGCGGGCGGCCGCGGCGAGATGTTCGAGCAGGACGGAGGCCAGCCCGGTGCCCTGGTGGGCGTCGGAGACGTTGAAGGCCACCTCGGCGGCGTCCTGCTCGACCCGGTCGTAGCGGCCGACGGCGAGGATGTCGTCCCCCACCAGCACCACGAACGCCACCCGGTCGTGGTGATCCACCACGGTGAAGCGTTCGAGGTCCCGCGGGGACAGGCGTGGCATCGGCGCGAAGAACCGCAGGTACCTCGACCGCTCCGACTGGCGCTGGTGGAAGGCCTGGAGAGCGTCCGCGTCCTCGGGAAGGATCGGGCGCAGATGCGCGGCGGAGCCGTCGCGCAGCGCGATGTCGGCCTCCCAGTGGGCCGGATACGCCGGGGCCGACGAGCCACCGCTGCCCGTGGCGCGACGGCGCAGGGACCGCAGTCCTTCACGCCTCTCCGCCATGCCGGGATCCTATCGTCGCCCGCGCAGAGGCGCTCGGAGCTGGTGGAGTTGACGGGATTCACGTCTCTCACGCCGCCCGGTTCCCGGGATCGTGGCCGGTCATGCGCCATCATGTCCCTCATGGCCCGATCACGAAGCACGCAGCCGCCCGCCGGGGACGACGCGGTCGACGAGACGATCGTCGACATCGACGTCACCAGTGAGATGGAGTCCTCGTTCCTGGAGTACGCGTACTCCGTGATCTACTCGCGGGCTCTGCCGGATGCTCGTGACGGCCTGAAGCCGGTCCAGCGCCGCATCCTCTACATGATGGCCGAGATGGGGCTGCGCCCCGATCGGGGCCACGTCAAGAGCCAGCGCGTGGTCGGCGAGGTGATGGGCAAGCTCCACCCGCACGGCGACACCGCGATCTACGACGCCCTGGTGCGCATGGCCCAGGACTTCTCGATGCGCATGCCCCTGGTCGACGGGCACGGCAACTTCGGCTCCCTGGACAACGGCCCCGCTGCGCCCCGATACACCGAGGCACGCCCGGCTCCCTCCGCGCTGCTGATGACGGCCTCGCTGGACGAGGACGTCGTGGACACGGTGCCCAACTACGACAATCAGCTGACCCAGCCCGAAGTGCTCCCCGCGCAGTACCCGAACCTGCTGGTCAACGGGGCGTCCGGGATCGCCGTGGGCATGGCCACGAACATGGCCCCGCACAACCTGGTCGAGACCATCGCCGCCGCCCGCCACCTCATCGAGAACCCCGAGGCCGACCTCGAGCAGCTGATGCGCTTCGTGCCCGGACCGGATCTTCCCTCGGGCGGTCGCATCATCGGGCTCGCCGGGATCCGGGACGCGTACCGCACCGGGCGCGGCTCGTTCAAGATGCGCGCCACCACGCGCATCGAGAACGTCACCTCCCGCCGCAAGGGCATCGTCGTCACCGAGCTCCCCTACCAGGTGGGTCCTGAGAGGTTCGCGGAGAAGCTGCGCGACGCGGTCCAGTCCAAGCGGGTCCAGGGCGTCACCGACTACCAGGACCTCACCGATCGTCACCACGGCCTGCGCCTGGTCCTGACCGTGAAGTCGGGCTTCGACCCGGAGGCCGTGCTCGAGCAGCTGTACAAGTACACCCCGCTGGAGGAGTCCTTCGGGATCAACAACGTCGCCCTGGTCGAGGGCCAGCCGCGCACGATGGGTCTGAAGCAGCTGCTGGAGGTGTTCGTCGACCACCGTCTGCAGGTGGTCCGCCGGCGCACCGAGCACCGTCTGTCCAAGCACCAGGCGCGCCTGCACCTGGTCGAGGGCCTGCTGCTGGCGATCGTCGACATCGACGAGGTCATCCAGATCGTCCGCTCCAGCGACGACGCGGAGAGCGCCCGCACCCGCCTGATGGGCGTGTTCGACCTGACCCAGCTGCAGGCCGACTACATCCTCGAGCTGCGTCTGCGCCGTCTGACGCGCTTCTCGCAGATCGATCTGGAGGCCGAGCGCGACGACCTCCGCCGCGAGATCGAGGAGCTCCAGACCATCCTGGGTTCCGAGGAAGCGCTGCGCCGGCTGGTCTCCGACGAGCTGGCGGCCGTCGCCGCCGAGCACGGGGACTCCCGCCGCACCGTCCTGCTGGAGGCCGCCGAACAGCCCGTCGCCGCAGCCGGCGGTTCCCTCGAGGTGGCCGACGAGCCCTGCTCGGTGCTGCTGACGGGCACCGGGCTGGTCGCCCGCATCGCCGGGCAGGGCCCACTGGTGCGCGAAGGGCCGCGCGGCTCACACGACGTGGTCGTCTCGCACACCCGCACCAGTACTCGCTCCACCGTCGGAGTCGTCACCGACCGCGGTCGTGTCCTGCACCTGTCGGTCGTGGATCTGCCGTCGCTCGCCCCCACCAACGGTGCGCCATCGCTGGCGGGCGGGGCACGGCTGGCCGACCTCATCGATCTCGAGCGCGAGGAGCGGGCCCTGGGCCTGATCCGGATCGCCGAGGCCGATGTGGCCCGAGGCGGGGCGATCGCCCTGGGCACCCGACAGGGCGTGGTCAAGCGGGTCCAACTGGACTTCCCGCGGTCCGAGGGCTTCGAGATCATCTCGCTCAAGGACGGTGACTCGGTGGTCGGCGTGGCCGACCTCGAGGAGGACACCGATCTGGATCTCGTGTTCATCAGTTCCGATGCCCAGCTGCTGCACTTCCCGTCCTCCGGCGTGCGCCCCCAGGGCCGCGGTGCCGGTGGCGTCGCCGGGATCAAGCTCGCGCCGGACGCCGAGGTGGTCTCCTTCGGCGTCATCGACGTGACCGCGGACGCCGATGTGGTGACCGTTGCCGGCAGCTCCTCGACCCTGCCTCTGCTGCAGACGGGCTCGTTGAAGGTCTCCCCTCTGACCGAGTTCCCCGCCAAGGGCCGGGCCACCGCCGGCCTGCGCTGCCACCGCTTCCTGCGCGGCGAGGACTCGCTCATCGGGGCGTGGGTGGTGCCGCATCCGGCGCGTGCCTCCTCCGAGGCCGGCCAGCCCATCGACCTGCCCGAGCCCACGGGCCGTCGGGACGGGTCGGGCACGCCGGTCTCGGTACCGATCGCCGCCGTCGGCTGACTCCCGGCGTTCTCGGCGTCCGCTCCGGCCCGCGCCCGACGACGGGTCATCCGCCAGCCTCCGCGCCGCTGTCATCGGGTGACGGCGCACGGCCGGGCGTGGACCGTCGCGACCTCGAGCGTCCGGCCATGTAGGGCCCGCGCGGCCGGACGTGCAGGGCTCACGCTCCCGTGCCACGATGGTCGGCATGAGCCCAGCGAGCACTGACGCACCGACTCCGTCCACTCCCCAGCCCGACGGGGTCCGCCTCGAGCAGGTCCACGGCAGCGACGCGATCGTGGTCCGCACACCGGCTGCCGAGGCCGTGCTCCACCTCGACGGCGCGCATCTGACGAGCTGGATCCCCGCCGGCGAGGACGACCTGCTGTGGCTCAGCCCCGACTCCCACTTCGGTCGCGGCGCGGCGATCCGCGGCGGGATCCCGCTGATCGGCCCGTGGTTCGGCCCCGGCCGTGACGGCGACCGGCCGACCAAGCACGGCTGGCTGCGCAACGTGCCCTGGGACCTCGTCTCCGCAGCGCTCGAGGGCGACGACGTGGTCCTGGAGCTGTCCACCCCGGAGGAGACCGACGAACTGACCGCCAAGGCGGTGTTCCGCCTCGGGGCCGGTCTCTCCGTGGACCTGACCGTCATCGCCGGTGAGGAGCCCCTCGAGCTGGAGGCCGCCCTGCACACGTACCTCTCCGTGAGCGACGTGCGCAGCATCGAGATCGCGGGCCTCGAGAACGCCGAGTACCTCGACAACACTCGGGGTCTCGCGGCCGATGTCCTCGGGGACGAGCCCCTGCAGCTGACCGGTTCCACGGATCGCATCGTCGACGCCGCCGGCGAGGTCACCGTCAGTGACCGGACCCGTCGCATCGTCTCTATCCCGCGCGGCACCACCAAGACGGTGGTCTGGAATCCCTGGGACGAACTCGCGCGCGGCATGGACGATGTCCCGGACGATGCGTGGCCGCAATTCGTCTGCGTCGAGCCGGCCGTCGCCAAGGATCGCTTCATCGCGCTCGCTCCCGAGGAGTCGTACACCCTCGGCGTCAGCTACCGCATCGAGCACTGAGAGCCCCGCGCCCAGCGCTCCCCAGTTGCCTCGCACTCTGCGCCCCAGGCCGCCCCGCGCTCCCCAGTTGGCTTGCACTGCGCGCCTCAGTTGCCTCGCACCGCTTGCCCCAGGCCTCCCCGCGCCTCGCACCCCGCGCCTCGCCCCTCGCGCTTGCACGCCCCCAATAGCGCCGCAGCCCACACGCCGCCGGTTGCGCCGCAGCCGGCTTTCCATACCGCCTGAGTTGTCGCTATCGGGCTCCGATAACGACAACTGTCGCGGTATCGATCTCTCCCGGTATCCATCGGAACGGGATCAGCACGCTCACGAGTGATCCGACATATTGACCTGACGAGCAACCAGCCGCAGCCCATGAGCGACGCGGGCCGCGCCACCCCGCCGGAGCGGACGGAAGTCCGCGGACGACGACCCAGAGGCCGTTTATTCAGTTGTGCCCAATCCAGCGTGATGGTCGACTGTCCATATGGAGATGCACACGACCCCGAATCCGACACCGGCCGACCTGGCCGCGTCGCTGTTCGGCCTCGCGGCATCCCCCGCCCGGCACCCCGGCTCCACCGTGGAGGCGACAGAGGCCGATGGGGGCCGCTGCGCAGCCGACGGCGGCGCCGGCCAGGTAGCCCGCTGACGCCGTAGCCGGCTCCGAGCCCCGCGGCGTAGGCCTCGGCACGGCCGCCCGCACCACACCGCACCGCAACACACCACACCGAGCGCCAACGCCTCGTTGCGCACTGCGTGACTTCGACACCTGCCCCCGGCGGGTCGCGTCGCATCGCACCGTGAGGCGAGCCCGCTCTGGGCAGCGGTCGGCACCCTTTGCTGCGCTTCGGCGCAGCCCGAACGTGGCATCGCCCATCGATCGCGACGAGACGGCCACCCCTCTCTCTCGCATCGTCGGCGACGCCTATCTCGACCCCACGGGCACATCGCGTCCGGCGGTCCCCACTTCGCGGACACCTCGTGTCCTTCCTGCCGAGAAGACTTGGCACCACCACGTCCCAGGAGATGCACCATGCGCACAGATGAGCGCCTGCAATCCGTCCGACCCGAACCCCCTACGACAGCATTCACCGGGGCTTCGCCCCTCACGCAGAGCCCTCCCCGTCCCACGCAGGCGGGCGCGGCCGTCCCCAGCTCGACAGCCGCACAGACCTCCTCGACGCTTATCCCACCGTTGCCGGTCGAGCAGGACTCCTCAGCGGCTCTGCCGTCGGAGCCGGAGAGGTCCGCGCTGGACAACCGGACCTCTCGTCGCCGCGTCGCCCAGAAGGCCCGACGGCAGCGCGCCGTCGACCAGGCGTTGCGCCAGCAGGCCGCCGCGCAGGCACGCCGCGAACAGGAGGCGGTGTTCGCGCGGGCGCTCGTGAACGCCGGACTCATCCACCGCTGACGAGACATACCCCGGCCCGTTGCCCGGGCCGGGGTATGTCTCGTCTTGGTCTGTTGTACCCGGACCAGGGACAGAGCGACCCGGGCCCTTGCCTTGGCCCTGGCCAGTCCCTGAGTTCCCGTGTCGTCCGTGTCGTATGCATCTCTCATTCGCGGCGGATCTGTTCGGACCGCAACGTCATCCCGAGTCCCATCGAGGTCAACGCTGCGATCAGCACCGAACCGACGAGCGCGGCAAGAACGGGTCCCACGAGATATGAGTCGGGCAGGTTCGTGGCTCTGCCAGGCTCGACACCGAGATTCCCTACCGCGACGTAGGTACTTGCGACGACGTGGCCTATGGCCAACGCCGCCAGAACGCCCACGACGAGCGGCACCGTGACTTCGAACCAGTGCGCCGCGCGGAGCGTCCGCACCGGGGTCCCGAGCAACCGGAGGCGAGCAATGTCCCCGCTGCGCTCGAGGGCGCGGTCCGTCATGCTCAGCAGGAACCCGCCCAGTCCGATCGCGAGCACGGTCACAGTCAGCAGGCGGATCGTATCGATGCTGTGTTGGAGCCGATCGAACTCAGCGATGTCCCATCCGCTGTGTGCGTCGATGCCGACATTCGCCAGATCCCCAACGAGATCCTCGCGCGGATCAGTGGTGATCGTTGCCTGTACCCCACCGATCTGCCAGAACTGCTCGTCGGTGAGCAGACCGCGTGGGACGAACAACGCCCCTGCCAGTGCTGTGTCCGATGAGCCGTCTTCTTCGCCCAGGATCACGGGTTCGCCGCCAGAGGACACAGTCGCCACCGCCCCACCGAAGCCCGCCAGCGGATCTTCGGAAGTCGGACCACAGCTCGGGCCAGTGCGCCAGCAGCACCGTCGGGCTCTGTCGCGGCATGTCGAGCCCGGCCAGGGTCGTCACCGGGGGCGTCGCCTCCCGGTCAGCCGCGTGATCCACACGCGGATCGTCGAGACCGACGAGGGTCAGCGTCGTCTCCGGGAGCTCCAGCGTCGTCGCCTCGTCGCGCAGGACATGGACCTCTCGTTCCTCCAGACCCTCCAGCAGCTCGGTGCGCAGTGGGGAGTCGGCCTCGTGATTGCCCAGCACGTAGTACACGGGGGCGATACCGGCCAGCTGTTCCGCGAGGTCGAGCGAGGCGCCCAGATCCGCGGTGCGGATGTCGATGAGATCCCCGGTGAGCGCGATGAGATCGGGCTCGGCCGACCGGACGGCGGAGACGATGCGGTCCGGGAACGTCCCGAATGAGGCGGCATGGACATCGGAGAGCTGGGCGATGCGCACTCCGTCGGCCGCGGCAGGCAGCTGCTGGACGGGAACCTGATAGGAGGTGACGTCCAGACGGCGGTTGTCCCACAGCAGCCAGCCGGCCCCCACGAGCAGTGCCAGGAGGCCCGCCAGCAGGATGACGGCGGCACGCTGGCGACGGGGACGCCGGATGGCAGGCTCGAGGGAAGCGACCGACAGGGGCGCGCTCACCGCACGGCGATGCCGTCGGCCGCCATCGCCGCTTTCGCATCGGCGATGGTCAGCTGACGGAAGTGGAAGACGCTCGCGGCGAGCACGGCGTCGGCCCCGGCATGCACGGCCGGGGGGAAATCCTCCGGTTTCCCGGCGCCGCCGGAGGCGATCAGCGGCAGGGTGGTGGCCTCGCGGGCGAGGCGGATCAGCTCCAGGTCGAAGCCCGCCTCGGTGCCGTCGGCATCCATGGAGTTCAGCAGAATCTCGCCGGCGCCGCGCTCGGTCACCTCCCGGATCCAGGAGATCGCATCGATCCCGGTGCCGCGGCGGCCCCCGTGCGTGGTGACCTCGAAGCCCGATCCGGTGCGTGCGGTGCCCTCGGGTGTGTCCTCGGTGACGCGGCGGGCGTCGATCGACATCACCAGGACCTGGTTGCCGAACCGGCGCGTGATCTCGCTGATCAGCTCGGGGCGCGCGATGGCGGCAGTGTTGACGCCGCACTTGTCGGCCCCGGCGCGCAGCAGCTGGTCGACGTCCTCCGCGGAGCGGACTCCCCCACCGACGGTCAGCGGGATGAAGATCTGGTCGGCGGCGGCGCGCACCACGTCGATCATGGTCTCGCGGCCCCCGGAGGATGCGGTGACGTCGAGGAAGGTGAGTTCGTCGGCCCCTTCGGCGCCGTAGCGGGCGGCGAGCTCGACCGGGTCGCCGGCATCCCGCAGGCCCTGGAAGTTGACCCCCTTGACGACGCGTCCCGCGTCGACGTCCAGGCACGGGATCACGCGGACGGCGACGCTCATGCGTCGATCCTCTCCAGGTCGAGCTCTTCGGCGCCCTCGATGATGAACTGCTTGCGCGGAGTGACCTCGGAGCCCATCAGCAGCTCGAACATGGAGCTGGCCGCCTCGGCGTCCTCGATGCGCACCCGGCGCAGGGTGCGATGCCCGGGGTCCATGGTGGTGTCGGCCAGCTGATCGGCGTCCATCTCCCCGAGCCCCTTGTAGCGCTGGATCGGCTCCTTGAACCGCTTGCCGCGCCGCTCGAGGTTCTTCAGCAGCTTGTTCAGCTCCGCCTCGGAGTAGGTGTAGACGTACTCGTTCTTCTTCGAGCCGCCGTGGATGATCTCCACCCGGTGCAGCGGCGGCACCGCGGCGTAGACCCGGCCCTCCTCGACCAGGGGCCGCATGTAGCGGTGGAACAGGGTCAGCAGCAGAGTACGGATGTGGGCGCCGTCGACGTCGGCGTCGGTCATCATGATGATCTTGCCGTAGCGGGCGGCGTCGAGGTCGAAGGTGCGGCCGGAGCCGGCCCCGAGCACCTGGATGATGGCCGCGCACTCGGTGTTCTTGAGCATGTCCGTGATGGACGCCTTCTGCACGTTGAGGATCTTGCCGCGGATGGGCAGCAGAGCCTGGAACTCGGAGTTGCGGGCGTTCTTCGCGGTCCCCAGGGCGCTGTCACCCTCGACGATGAACAGCTCGGAGCGCTCCATCTCGGTACTGCGGCAGTCGGCGAGCTTGGTCGGCATCGTCGAGGATTCCAGCGCGTTCTTGCGGCGCGAGACCTCTTTGTGCATGCGGGCGGCGATACGGGCCCGCATCTCGGAGACCACCTTGTCGATGACCAGGTTGGCCTGCTCCTTCTCCCCCTTCGCGGTGGAGGTGAGGAAGTCGGTCAGGCGGTCCTCGACGACCTTGGAGACGATCGCGCGGATCGCGGGGGTGCCGAGCACCTCCTTGGTCTGGCCCTCGAACTGCGGCTCGTCGATCCGGACGCTGACCACGGCGGTCAGGCCCGCCAGGGTGTCGTCCTTCTCGATCTTCTCGTTCTTGGTGTTGAACTTGACCCGTCGCGCCTGGTTCTCGACCTGCTTGCGCATGGTCTTGACCAGCGCCTGCTCGAAACCGGTGACGTGGGTGCCGCCCTTGGGGGTGGCCACGATGTTCACGAATGAACGCACCGTGGACTCGTAATCCGCACCCCAGCGCAGCGCGATGTCGACCTCGCACTTGCGGTCGACGTCGGTGGAGACCATGTGGCCGTTCTTGTCGAGGACCGGGATGGTCTCGGTGTACTCGCCCGAGCCCTGCAGGCGGATCACATCGGTGATCTTCTCGTCGTGGGCGAGATACTCGACGAACTCGCTGATGCCGCCGTCGTACTTGTACGTGCGGGTGGCCGGCTGGTCCGGGGTCGCCTCGGGCCGGTGGTCGGTCACCGAGATCTCCAGTCCCGGAACCAGGAACGCCGTCTGGCGGGCGCGACGGTGGAGATCGTCCAGCGCGAAGTGGGAGCCCTTGATGAAGATCTGCGGATCCGCCCAGTACCGGACCCGGGTGCCGGAGACCCCGCGCTTGGCCTTGCCCACCACACGCAGTTCACCAGGCCCGTCGGCCGGGGTGAACGGGGCCTCGGGATCGGGGGTCCCACCGTCGTCGAAGACGCCCGGGACCCCGCGCTTGAAGCTCATCGCGTACGTCTTGCCGGCGCGGTCGACCTCGACGTCGAGCCGCCCGGACAGGGCGTTGACGACGCTGGCGCCGACGCCGTGGAGACCACCGACGGCCGCGTACGAGCCGCCGCCGAACTTCCCGCCCGCATGGAGCTTGGTGTAGACGACCTCGACGCCGCTGAGACCGGTGCGGGGTTCGATGTCGACGGGGACGCCGCGGCCGGTGTCGCGCACCTCGACGGAGGCGTCCGGGTGGAGGATCACCGCGATGGAGTCGCCGTAGCCGCCGAGCGCTTCATCGACAGCATTGTCGAGGATCTCCCAGAGGCAGTGCATGAGCCCGCGGGAGTCCGTCGAGCCGATGTACATGCCCGGGCGCTTGCGGACGGCCTCGAGCCCTTCGAGCACCTGGAGGTTCCGGGCGTCGTAGGCGGTCTTGTTCTGGGTTCTGGAGTTCGATGCGGTGGAGGTGGACACCCTGGCGATTCTACGTGGCCGCACCGCCCGATCCCGGTATTGGGGCCCCGCTCACAGGTTCGTTGCGCCACCAGCGAACCAGGGCGCGAAGCTCTCCCCCCGGGCACCTGCGGGGTGCTAGAAAAGGACCATGAATTTGACTCTTGAAGCTCCCCGGCTGACCGCCCACGACCGGTGCGACCGCTGCGGCGCCCAGGCGTACGTCAAGGTGCGACTGGAGGCCGGCGGTGAACTGATGTTCTGCGCCCATCACGCACGCGCCCACGAGGACGCCCTCAAGGGCATCGTCTCCGAGGTCATCGACGAGACCGAACGCCTCCACGCCAAGCCGGAGCCGGTCGAGGACTGATCGACGACCTGTGAGCCCGGAGTGGTCCGCGAGGAACGAGCGGACCACGCAGGGCGAACGGGAGGAGATCAGTCAGCACGGCACAGACTTATCGACGAACTGTGAGCCCGGAGTGGTCCGCGAGGAACGAGCGGACCGCGCAGGGCGAACGGGAGGAGATCGGTCGAGTAGCCACGACCTGATCAGACGGCAGCGTCCGAACGTCGCGAGCCCCGTCCTGCTGAGCAGGGCGGGGCTCGCGGTGTCTCGAGAGCCGAGCGGCTCGCGGGTCAGCTGCCCTCGAGGAGGTCATGCGCCTCGGCCGCGTACTGGACCCAGCTCGTCTCGTGGCCCTCGCGCGGGTTCTCGGTTCCGGTGGCGGTGAATCCCAGCCGCTCGTAGCTCCTCTGGGCGCGCGTGTTGGCGGAGTCGACGTCGAGCGTGAGGTGGGGCCGTCTGAGCTCGAGGGCGAGCTCCGCCGCGGCACGGATGAGCAGTCCGGAGACGCCGCTGCCGCGTTCACGCGGGTCGACCCACATCGAGACCAGATGCGCTTCGTCCTCGCCGATGGGTTCGTCCGGGGTGTATCCCTCGGGCAGCACACCGATGCCCCCGAGCACCTGATCGCCTCGCCGGGCCTGGAGGTGCAGGCGCGGGCCGGCGAGCTCGGTGCGCCATTCCGCCTCGCTGCGGCCCTGCACGTCCTCCAGTCGGGCCCAGAAGGCGTCGGGAGCGTCGCGGAGCATCGCCAGGCGCAGGTCGCGGTGGGCGACCCAGTCCTCCGGGCCCATCCGGATCACGGTCACAGACGCGGCGCCGGGCTCCCCGCAGGGATGCCCGGCGCCGTGCTCATGCAGCGTCGTCACGTCGGTCGGTTCTCTCGTTCGAGCGTGCGGTCCCCTCGAGGGCGCACCCCCGAGCTCTGTCGAGGCGGTGGCTCAGTCGAGGTAGTCGCGCAGGACCTGCGACCGCGAGGGGTGGCGCAGCTTCGACATGGTCTTGGACTCTATCTGCCGGATGCGCTCGCGGGTGACCCCGTAGACCTTGCCGATCTCGTCGAGGGTCTTGGGCTGGCCGTCCTCCAGACCGAAGCGCATGGAGACCACGCCGGCCTCGCGCTCGGAGAGGGTGTCCAGCACCGAGTGGAGCTGCTCCTGCAGGAGGGTGAAGCTGACCGCGTCGGCGGGGACGACGGCCTCGGAGTCCTCGATGAGGTCGCCGAACTCGCTGTCGCCGTCCTCACCCAGCGGGGTGTGCAAGGAGATGGGCTCGCGGCCGTACTTCTGGACCTCGACGACCTTCTCGGGGGTCATGTCGAGCTCCTTGGCGAGCTCCTCCGGGGTGGGCTCACGGCCGAGGTCCTGCAGCATCTGGCGCTGGACGCGGGCGAGCTTGTTGATGACCTCGACCATGTGCACCGGGATGCGGATGGTGCGAGCCTGGTCCGCCATCGCACGGGTGATGGCCTGACGGATCCACCAGGTGGCGTAGGTCGAGAACTTGTAGCCCTTGGAGTAGTCGAACTTCTCGACGGCGCGGATCAGACCGAGGTTGCCCTCCTGGATGAGATCCAGGAAGAGCATGCCGCGGCCGGTGTAGCGCTTGGCGAGGGAGACGACCAGACGGAGGTTGGCCTCGAGCAGGTGGTCCTTGGCGGCGCGACCGTCCTCGGCCACGATCGCGAGCTCGCGACCGGCCTTGGTCTTGGCGATGGACTCGTCCTCCTTGAGCTTGTGCTCGGCGTACAGGCCGGCCTCGATGCGCTCGGCGAGCTCGACCTCCTGGGCCGCGTTCAGCAGCGCGACCTTGCCGATCTGCTTGAGGTAGTCCTTGACGGGGTCTGCGGTCGCGCCGGCGGTGACGACCTGCTGGGCAGGCGCGTCGTCCTCGGTGGCGTTGAAGACGAAGCCCCCGGACTCCTCGACCTTGACGTCGGTCTCCGAGGGCTCCTTCTTGGTCTCGCCCTCCTCGGCCTCGGCCTCGGCGTCGGGCTCCTCGGCCACGTCCGGGGAGGTCTCGGCGACCTTGGCCGCCTTCTTCACGGCGGCCTTCTTGGCAGCGGTCTTCTTCTCGACCGGCTTCTCGGCGCCGTCGGTCTCGACGGCGTCGGGCGCGGCGGCCTCGACGCTCGCGTCGGGCTCGACGGCGGAGTCGGTCTTGGTGGTGCGCTTCTTCCGGGCGGTCGCGGACGCGGGCTTCGCGGTCGACGCGGAACGCTTCGAGGGCGCGTCCGCCTCGGACCCGGCCGCGGCAACGGTCGTGTCAGTGGCGGTCTCGGCGGTCTTGGAGGAGGTCACAGAGTTCCTTCTTCCGGCGGTGCTCCCTGGGAGCGCACCGCCACACTCGGGCGATCAGTCATCTCGGCGCGGCTCGCGGATCCCGCTGGCGCCGTCATCCCGGAACGAACCGGTCTCACGGCGCACGAAGGCACGGTGCCGTCAAGCCTTACGAGTATAACGCCCGGCGCGCGGTGTTATTCCCGGCCCGCCGGGACCGCTCGGCGCCGACGAGCTCGCGGCCCGCCGTGGTGCACCCGCGAGCGATGACGCATCTCTCAGGAGCGTGCGATGGGACCGTCCTCGCCGTGGGCGAATCCATCCTTGACGGTGAGGACCGGGCAGGGGGCACCGAGCACGACACGGCGGGCGGAGGCTCCGAGGTTGAGCTTGCCGATCGGGGACTTCCGGCGCAGTCCGATCACCAGCAGGCTGGCCGAGACCTCGTCGACGACCGTCAGCAGGAACTCGCCGATGTCCTGCTGGGAGTTGCTGCGCACCGCCACGTCCAGGTCATCGGCGCCGGCGTCGGCGAGCGCGTCGCGCACCTCGCCCTCGGAGGCGGCGGCCGGGCCGCTGTCGGGATCGTTGTACTGGTGGGAGGCGATGACCAGGTCGTCCTTGGTCCGGCGGGCGTGCCGGATGGCGGCCTGCAGCGCCGCGCGCCCCTGGCCTGATGGGGAGTACCCCACGACGATGGTCATGCGAACGCTCCCCTCGTGGCTGTGCTGGACTCTCCCGCGTCGTCATCCTCGATGGCGCCGATCGGTCGGGCCAGCTTAATCATCCAGCAGGGCACCGATCCACTCGCCGAGGTCCGGATGCGCCAGCAGGAAGGCGTCGTGCCCGATCACGGAGTTCGCGACATGCCATCGGGCGTCCGGGATGTGGTGGGCCATCTCGCCGACGAGGTCCGGCGGGAAGAGCCGGTCGGAATCTATCGCGACCACCAGAGTGCGAGCTGTGACCCTGGACAGTGCGGCGGCGACGCCGCCGCGATCGCGTCCGACGTCGTGGGTGTTCATGGAGGTCGCCAGGACCAGGTAGGAGTTCGCGTCGAACCGTCGCACGAGCTTTCCGGCGTGGTGATCGAGGTAGCTGGTCACCTGATGCCTGCCTGCACCGTCCAGCGGGTCCTCGCCCGGCTGCGGCCGGTTGCCGAAACGCGTCTCGAGCTCCGCCGCCGTGCGATAGGTGGTGTGCGCGATCCGGCGGGCGATCCCGAGCCCTGAATCGGGTCCCTGACCGTTCGGCTGGTCGTAGTAATCGCCGCCGTGGAAGCCGGGGTCGACGCGGATAGCAGCGATCTGTGCGCTGTTCCAGGCGATCTGGTCTGCCGTGGCTCGGGCCGAGGTGGCGATCAGACCGAGCCGTTCGACCTCGTCGGGATGGGACACCGCCCACTCGAGCGCTCGCATCCCGCCCATCGATCCGCCGATCACCAGTGCCCAGCTGTCGATGCCGAGCCTGTCGCGCAGCCGACGCTCCGCCTCCACCTGGTCACGCACGGTCACCAGCGGGAACCTCGATCCCCACGGGTCGCCGCCGGGCCCCGGGGAGCTCGGGCCCGTGGTCCCCTGGCAGCCGCCCAGCACGTTGGGGGCGATCACGAAGTACCGGTCGGTGTCGACGGGGCGGCCCGGACCGACCATCTCCTCCCACCAGCCGGGGCTGGGGTGCGCTCTGCTCGCCGGGCCGCGCAGGTGGGAGTCACCGGTCAGCGCGTGCAGCACCAGGACGGCGTTGCCGCGATCAGCATCGAGCCGGCCCCAGGTCTCGTACGCCATAGTGACGTCCTCGAGCACGTCGCCCCCCTCGAGGGCCAGCGGACCGATCTCGGCGAAGCGGCGGTCCCCGTCGCCGTGCTCCGGTCTCCACGCTCCCGTCACCGGGGGAGGTTCAGCAGCGGTCCCGGGCTGGGGGGAGCCGACGGCATCGGCGTCGGCAGCGGACCGGTGCCGGGCGCTCCGTGCTCCGAGCATCGTCATCGGCGGCTGCTCCTCCCTGCTCCCCTGCGCGGCAGGGTCCAGCGGTCCTGGGGATCAGGTGCTGGGCCACCAGGCCGGGAAGATCGGCGTGTCGGTCATTCGTGCCAGCAAGGGTGCCAGAGTCGAGTCCGGTTCGCGGCCCCAGAGATCGTCGACGAAGCCTCCCGCGGTGGCGAACCGATGGTTCCACCACGCCAGCATCACGAGCATCGCGGTGAGGCCCCGCCAGGCTGCCCGGGGCGTGGAGCGCCGGGCAGCGGGCGCAGCGTCCATCGCCGCGGCGGCGACCTCACGTAGCTTCTCCAGTGCCTCATACCAGCTCCCACCTGCGCAGATATCAGGATGCGGGGACCACTGGGGAGCGCTGACGAGCACCTGCAGCAGCTCCTCGCGGTCGATGCTGCCGGCGTTGCCGTGTTCGACGCACTGCGCCAGCAGCTCCCAATGGAGGCGGTCGACGGCGACTGCCGAGAGCAGCGCGGAGACGTGTTCACAGTCCGTCACGAAGTCGCTCCCGGCCGGGTCTCCGTGGCCCGTCCGCAGCCTGCCCAGCGCGCCGCGCGCCGTCTCGAACAGCGCTCCGGGGTCGCACGAGGCGCCGAGCTCGGTGCGCGCCAGTGTGATGCTGCGCCCGATCGCTTCGAGCACCGGCTCATCCTCGCGCTCCTGCGGGACGGGGTCGCCGGAGAAGACGGCGTTCGCTGCGGCGCTGGTCTCGGAGAAGCGCTTCAGCGGACCGGGCGGGGAGACGAGGAGGCTCTCGTCCCCGTCCTGCCCGGCGCCTGAGAGGAGCACCTGCCGCGCACTCGAGTCACCCACGGCCCACAGCACGTCGATCTCGAACGGTTCCGGGAGCAGGCGACTGGCGGTGGTCAGGACCAGGCCGCCGGCGAGGATCGAGATGTCGATGGCCACCTGGGGCGCGAGCGGCTCGTAGCCGTCGTCGATGACGAGCAGTGCCAGCGCCCGCGAGCTGCCGTGCTCGCGCATCAGCCCGAGATGGTGCTCGAGGTGCTCCGGCCCTTCGGGAGACATGACGTCTGTCAGGGGTGAGCAGGTCAGCATCGGTGCGGTGCCGTCGCCCGCATGGCCCACCAGGATCAGGCAGTCCGTGGGGATCTCACGAAGGCAGAGACGCGCCTCGGCGAGGAGCTCCGCCGGATCGTCGGGATGCAGGACTCGCGGCCCGGGGTCGCTGGGTGTGGTGTTCGTCGTCATGAGGCGACCCTGCGCCACCGCACGGCCCCGACGGGAGGCGGCGGGCGATCCTGGGGACGGAGCCCGAGTGGGGAGGAACGATGGCAGGACGTGGGAAGATCGTGGGGTCGACGGGAGAGGGAGCATCCATGTCCGCTGTTGAAGCGCCGGCCGACGGCGATCGTCTGCGTGAGCTCGAGAACCGGCTGGTCGATCGGGTCGAAGCGATCACCCGTGCGGAGCTCGCCGCGCGGCGGCGCCAGCTCGAGCAGATCTCCCCGGAGACGGCCGCCCTGGTGGATGCGCTCGAGGACTACCTGCGCGGCGGAAAGCTGCTGCGGCCCCGTTTCTGCTTCTGGGGAGGCGTGGCCGCGCTGGACCGCGAGCCCCGCGAGCAGGAGCTGGATGCCCTCGCCCGCTGCGGGGCGGCGATCGAACTCGTCCAGGCCGCGGCGCTGATGCACGACGACGTCATGGATCACTCCCCCGTCCGTCGCGGGCGGCCCGCCCTCCATGTCGGCGCCGCCTCTCGGCATCAGCGCGACGGACTGGCCGGTTCCGCCGGCGACTACGGCATCGCCGTCGCCATCGTGCTGGGTGATCTGGCTCTGAGCTGGGCCGAGCAGACCGCAGCGGATGTCCCCGGGGATCAGGATCGCCTCTCGCGTGCACGTCGTGAGTTCGACGATCTGCGCACCGAGGTGATGTCCGGCCAGTTCCTGGACATCCTCCATCAGGCGGGCGGTTTCGCCTCGGCGACCGACGCCGAGCAGGCCGCCCTGTCGGTGATCCGCTGGAAGACCGTGCCGTACACGGTCCTGAGACCGGTACGGATCGGGGCAGCACTGATGGGAGGCGACGATGCCGCCCTGGAGTCGCTCGCCGAGTGGGCGGTCGAGGTCGGCACCGCGTTCCAGCTGCGCGACGATCTGCTCAGCGTGGTCGGGGATCAGGACGAGACCGGCAAGCCGACCGGCGGGGACATCGTCGAGGGCAAACGCACAGTACTGCTCGCGCGCACGGAGGCGGCCGCCGACGACGCCGGTCGCGAGCTGCTGGCGCGTGTCATCGGACGGGCCGACGCCGACGCCGGGGACATCGCCGCCGTCCACGAACTCATGACTGCCACCGGGGCGGTCGCCTCCGTGACCGAGGAGGTGACGCAGCGGGCCGGACGTGCACGGGACCTGCTCTCGGCCGCCGCGGAGCTGGGAGATCTCGGCCGAGCCGGGCTGTCGGAGCTCGCGGGACTGGCCACCGACGTCAGGGCGCTGCCCGCCTGAGGCCGGGCCGGACAGCTGACCCGGAGGGCCGACCGAAAGCCTGGTCCGGAGGGTCCGGTCAGTAAGGCCGCACGGAGTGACCGGTCACGCGGAGGGGCCGGTCGATAAGCCCGGTCCGGAGTGTCCCGTCAGAAGGCCAGCGCCTGCGCACGCCGGCGCACCTCGCCGCGCTGACCGCGCCGCAGGTGGTCGATCGGGCGCCCGGGAAGGCTCTCGTCCTCGCTGAACAGCCACGTCAGCAGCTCGATGTCATCGAATCCTCCGTCCCGCAGGACGGTGATCGTCCCGGGAAGGTGCGGGGCCACGCCCTCGTCGGTGAGCATCTCGGCGGGGACCATGCGGACCACGGGATCACCGCGGCGCACCGAGATCAGGTGGCCTTCCTCGATGAGGCGCCGCACGCGCGAGACCTCTACATCCAGTCGCTGGGCGACGTCGGGCAGGGTGAGCCAGTCAGTGATGAGGTCGTCGAGGTCGTTCACGGGTCAAGCGTGCCACGTCCGGGGCCCGCCGTGCACCATGCCGGCGTCACAGCGGCGCCGCTCACGTGACTCATCTGCACTCCCTCGAGAGGCATCACCGGCATCGACCGGTCGACCGGATCGCCCGCCTCGACCGAAATGCCGACGCGCCACGAGTGTGTCGCTGCGTGGTCGGTGCGCATGCTAGGCCTAGATTGACCACGTGAGCGCGGCGACGTCGACTTCCCCCGGCATCAGCCTGCTCCTCGACGACCGCTACCGGGTCGAGGAGCCGATCGCGCGCGGCGGAATGGCGACCGTCCATCGCGGCCATGACGAGCGCCTCGATCGCGTCGTCGCCCTGAAGATCATGCATCCGCACCTCGCGATGGATGAGAACTTCCGCCGCCGGTTCGGCCGTGAGGCACGTGCGGCGGCACGGCTCGCGCACCGCAATGTCGTCGGTGTGTTCGACCAGGGCGAGGATTCCGACCGCATCTATCTGGCGATGGAACTCATCGAGGGCGAGACGCTGCGTGCTCGCATCGGCGAGGTGGAGCGGCTGAGAGTGGCCGACGCTCTCGACGTGACGGCGCAGGTCCTCGAGGCGCTCGTGGCGGCCCACGATGCCGGCATCGTCCACCGTGACATCAAGCCGGAGAACATCCTGCTGGACCACGAGGGGGTCGTGAAGGTCGCCGACTTCGGACTCGCCCGTGCCGTCGGCTCCACGAACTCCTCGGCCAGTGCCACACTCCTGGGCACCGTGGCGTATATCAGCCCGGAGGTCGTCACCCGTGGCCACTGCGACGAACGCAGCGACCTGTACTCGTTGGGCGTGGTGCTGTTCGAGATGCTCACCGGGCGGCAGCCGTTCACCGGGGAACAGCCCGTCCATATCGCCTTCCAGCACGTCCACGACGACATCCCCGCCCCCTCCACGCTGGTCTCCGGCATCCCCCGGGAACTGGACTCGCTGGTGACCTGGGCCGCCGCCCGGCCGGTCGAGCAGCGGCCCGCGACCGCCGCCGATCTGCTGCGGGCGGTGCGCGAGCTGATCGAGACCCTGCCCGCCGCCGTCATGGACGCACGTCCCGAGGAGCGCTCGGACACCGACACCGCGGACACCCCGCGCCTGACCTCACCGCTGGACGACGTGGTGGCCGAGCTCGGTCACGGCCCTCGCGCCTTCCCGGCCGGGATCTTCTCCACGACCGACGACGGCGCCCCGGCGATCGCCTCACGCGGCGAGTCCGCCCGGCCCGGGGACTCTGTCGGCGTGGACGACGCGGACGGGATCGGGCATCCCGGGGAGAAGGACACCGCCGGAGAGGGCGATGCTCCGGACCCCGCGGAGGCCACGGAGCAGGAGGGAACGACGTCTCGGCCCGGGACTCCGGGAGAGGATGATCCGGCGCCCCGCACGGTCGTCCTTCGCGCACCGAGAGCCCGCCGCGGCCGCCACCTCCCCCTCGGCACCCGCCGACGCTCCCGCCCGCTCGCGACGCTGGCGGCCCTGTGCCTGGTCATCGCACTCGCCGGTGGAGCCTGGGCCGGCGGGGACTGGTACCTGAACACGGGCCCCGGCGCCGACCGGACGATCCCGGTCCTGGCCGGCACCCAGCTGACCGATGCGGAGGCCGTTCTCTCGGCCGAGGACCTCAGCACGCGCACCGAGGAACGCTTCGACGACACGGTGCCGGCCGGACACGTGATCGAGGCGACCCCGTCGGCCGGCACCACCGTCAAGAAGGGCGCCAGCGTGCAGCTCGTCGTCTCCAAGGGACAGCAGACCTTCCCCGTGCCCGACCTCGTCGGGATGGATATGGAGGAGGCCCGCAGCGCGGTGGAGTCCGTCGGGCTGGTGCTCGTCGAGGATGAGGCCGAATACTCCGAGACCGTGCCCGAGGGCCAGATCATCTCCCAGTCGCAGTCCGCCGACGCGCTGCCCGAGGGTGGAGAGGTCCACGTCGTCGCCTCGCAGGGGCGCCAGCCGCTGGCGATCCCCGATCAGACCGGGAAGGACGGCGACGCGGCGCGGTCCGCCCTGGAATCGGCAGGCTTCACCGTGACCTCGTCCTCCGCCCACCACAGCAGCGTGCCCGCCGGAGCGGTCATCTCCCAATCACCCGCCTCCGGCACCGGGTACCGCGGTGACACCGTGGAGCTGGTGACGTCACTGGGACCCGAGATGGTCGTCGTCCCGGATGTCTTCCGCAAACCGGAGGCCGACGCCAAGGCGGCACTCGAGGCCGCCGGCTTCGCCGTCACGGTCGAGCACGACCGGGGTGAGCCGGTCTTCGGGCTCGTCTACGAACAGTCGGCAGCAGCCGGTTCCGAGCTCGAGAAGGGCTCGACGGTCACCATCACGGTGTTCTGACCGGCCCGCCGCCGGTGCCGAGACCCGGGCGGGCACCGGCACCGGCCGGCATGCAGGGCACCTCAGGACCCTCAGCGTCGCGAGAGCATCTCCGCGACCAGGAACGACAGCTCGAGAGACTGCTGGTGATTCAGGCGCGGGTCCACGAGCGTCTCGTAACGGCGCGTCAGTCCCTCCTCGTCGATCTCCCCGGCCCCGCCGAGGACCTCGGTGACGTCGTCACCGGTGAGCTCCATGTGCAGGCCGGCCGGGATCGTGCCCAGGCCCTGGTGGACCTCGAAGAAGCCGACGACCTCGTCGAGGATGTCCTCGAAGCGGCGGGTCTTGTACCCGTTCGAGGAGGTGATCGTATTGCCGTGCATGGGGTCGGTCACCCACGCCACCTGCGCCCCGGAGTCGCGCACGCCTTCGACCAGTGCCGGCAGGCGATCGCGGATGGTGCCGGCGCCCATGCGGGTGATGAACGTGAGCCGTCCCGGCTCGCGCTCGGGGTCGAGCTTGTCGATCAGGCGCAGCGCATCATCGACCGACGCGTTCGGCCCGAGCTTGACCCCGATCGGGTTGCGCAGGCGCGCCATGAAGTCCACGTGCGCCCCGTCCAGCTGGCGCGTGCGCTCCCCCACCCACAGGAAGTGGCCCGAGCAGCCGTAGATCTCCCCGGTGCGGGAGTCGATCCTGGCCAGGGCCTCCTCGTAGTCCAGCAGCAGTGCCTCGTGGGAGGCGTAGAACTCCACGACCTTGAGGGCGTCGAAGTCCGCGCCGATGGCGTCCATGAAGCGGATGGCCTTGTCGATCTGCGCCGCCAGCTCCTCGTAGCGGTCGTAGCCGCTTCCGGAGGTGAAACCGCGGTTCCAGGAATGGACCTCCCGGAGATCGGCGAAGCCGCCGCCGGTGAAGGCCCGCAGCAGGTTCAGGGTGGAGGCGCTGGTGGTGTACATCCTCCACAGACGCTGCGGATCCGGGATCCGTGACTCCGGGGTGAAGGCGTAGTCGTTGACCGCGTCCCCGCGGTAGGTGGGCAGGGTCACACCATCCCGTGTCTCCTCGTCCGAGGAGCGGGGCTTGGCGAACTGGCCGGCCATCCGGCCCATCTTCACCACCGGCACGGACGCACCATAGGTCAGCACCGCCGACATCTGCAGGATGGTGCGGATCTTGTTGCGGATCCGATCGGCCGTGGAGTCGGCGAAGGTCTCGGCGCAGTCCCCGCCGGCGAGCAGGAAAGCCTCTCCGCGGGCGGCCGCCGCGATGTGATCGCGCAGCACGTCGGCCTCACCGGCGAAGACGAGCGGCGGAGCGGCGCGCAGGTCCTCGAAGACCTGCGCCCGCTCGGCCTCGTCCGGCCACACCGGCTGCTGCTCCCGCGGATACTCGCGCCACGCGCCCAGCGCCGCCAGGCCGTCGTCGGCCGAGGAGAGCGAGAAGTCGTGGGCGCGGGCAGGGGCATCGGGGCTGTACTGAGTCACCCCCACAGGGTACGCAGTACCCGCGCGCGCGGCCGACCGCTTCCAGTGCTCGGAACCCTGCCTGTGGGAGGCCGGCTCCGCGGCCGGAACCTCGCGAACCGGCCGAGCCCGACGGGGCCGGCGCCGGAGGCGTCCAGCAGTGCGGACGGCGACGGCGAGGGCGCGATCGCCGCCGTGTCTCACACCGCCGTATCGGGTTCCTCGCCACCCAGGGGCTGTCCCGCCGCGGCCTTCATGCGCTTCTTGACCTCAGCGGCGTACTCACCGCTGCGCTCCTGGCCCGAGAGCTCGTGGATCCGGTCCATGACCGCGTCCGTCACGGCCCTGAGCACCTTCGATTCCTCGGCGCCGTCGAGATCCGCGACGATCTCGCGCACATCCAGCGGCTCTCCGATCACGGCGTGCACCCGGGGCCTCCGGCGCGGGAAGTACTTCCGGCCGCGCTGCGCCTCGAACGCGCCCAGCATCGCCACGGGGACCACCGGAGCCCCCGTGGCGAGCGCGAACCGGGCAACGCCCGTCTTGCCCCGGTGGAGACGCCCATGAGGGCTGCGACTGCCCTCGGGGAAAATGCCGAGGACCTTGCCCGCCGCCAGCACATCGAGGCCGGCATCGATGGCCGAGCGTGCGGCGCTGCCCCCGGTGCGGTCCACCGGCATCACGTGCAGGCCGCGCATCACCGAGGCCACGACCCGGTTCAGCGGGGAGCGACCGGCGAAGATGTCCGACTTGCCCAGGAAATGCACACTGCGGCGCACCTGCCCCGGCAGGAAGACCGTGTCGGAGTAGGCCAGGTGGTTGGAGGCGAGGATGACCGGGCCCTCGTCCGGGATGTTCTCGGTGCCGCTGACCGTAGGACGCCAGATCACGCGCACCACGGCCATCACGAGCGGTTTGGCGACCTCGTACAGCACGACGAACTCCTGGGGACGAGGGGATGAAGCATGCGGGCGCGGGTGCGACGATGTACCCATGGCGTTCAGCGAACTGTCCCGCCCCTGGCGCGCGCGAGGTCACTCTAACCCGCGCGGCGGGCTGCTCCTGTGCCACGGCTTCACCGGGACCCCGCAGTCGCTGCGTCCGTGGGCCGAGGATCACGCCGCGCGGGGCTGGGCCGTCGACCTTCCTCTGCTGCCCGGTCACGGGACCTCGTGGCAGGACCTCGCGGGACGGTCCTGGCGGGACTGGTACGGCCACGTGCGCGAGGCCGCGCTGACGCTGTCTCACCAGCACGGCCCGATCGCGGTCGGCGGGCTGTCGATGGGGGGCGCGCTCGCCCTCGCCCTGGCCGAGGATCCGATGCTGCGCGGGCGCCTGGCAGCCGTGGTCGCGGTCAATCCCGGCATCGCCCTGCCTGCGACCGCGGCGGCTGCGGGACTGATCTCCCCGGTGGTGCGCACCCTTCCCGGGATCGGATCCGACATCGCCCGGGAGGGCGGGGCCGAGGAGGCCTACGACCGGATGCCGGTGCGCGCCGTCGCCGAGGTGCGGCGACTGTTCGCGCGCACCCGGCGCGAGCTGGATGCAGTCGAGATCCCGCTGCTGCTGGCCACCTCCCCCGCGGACCGGACCGTCCCGGCCGCCGACAGCGATCTCATCGCCGCGCGGGTCAGCGGGTCCGTCCAGCGACTGGCGACGACACGCAGCCGTCATCTGGTCCCGCTGGATCTGGACGCCGACCTGCTGTTCGAGACCTCGGCGCGCTTCCTGGACGCCCATGTGCCCCGGCCTCTCGACGGCGCCCGGCCGGCCGGCGGTCCGCAGCTCGCCGGAGGCCCGCGATGACCGCCGACCGTCCGAACGCGCATGATCCGCGCGATGTCGACGCCGAGTTCGCGCGCATGCTCGAGAGCGAGGGCATGATGCTCAACCCCGGCGAGGCTCCCCACGAGCCGGCGGCCGAGGACCACGGCCCCCCACCACGGGACCCGGACGAGGACGGGGACGCGCCCGCAGACCAGGACCCCGGCACGGGCGGTCCGGACGAGGACGACCTGTGGTCCTTCAGCGCCGACTCCCCGTCCGAACCGCCCAGTGCGGAATCGCGCGCCCGCTCCCGGGCCGCACATCCTTCGGCCGGGCCGCCCGACGTGGCCGACGGCGTGCGCGGCACCGCCGGTCCGCGCGAGCTCGATGACGACGAGGTGCTCTACGGCGACTTCGAGCCGCCGGACCCCGATCTGCCGGAGCCGTCCTCCGGTGCGCTGTGGTCGTGGACCGCGCTGATCGGTGGATTCGTGCTGATGCTCGTGGTCACCGCGAGCGCGACGCTGCCGGACTTCCTCGCCTGGCTGGGAGGGCTCGCGGCCATCGGTGGCCTGGTGTCCCTGCTCCTGCGGGTACCCCGCAGCAGGGACGGCGACGATGACGGAGCCGAGGTCTGAGGGCTGGGGCCCACGGCAGAGCCGTCAGCGAGCCAGGTCGGCGGCCCCGACGATCCCGGCGCGGTTCCCCATCTTCGCGAGCACGAACGGCGCCAGGTCCCGGTGCGTCCGGGCGGTGAGGTTCGCGGCGTAGGCGCGGCGGGCGGGATCCAGCAGCAGGTCGCCGGCCGCCGCGACGCCGCCGCCGACCACGATCACCTCGGGGTCCAGCAGCGCCGAGATCGACGCCATACCCGTCCCGAGCCAGGTACCGATCTCCGCGATCAGCTCCTGCGCCCCCGGATCGCCCTGCTGGGCGAGGCGAGTGATCAGCGGACCGTCGATCTCCTTGCGTGCCCCGCCGGCAGCCTGCACCAGCGGGCCCAGCAGCGGGTCGCCCGCCGAGGCCCTCCGCTTCGCGGTGCGCACCAGAGCGGTGCCCGCCGTGTACTGCTCCAGGCAGCCCTTGCGGCCGCAGCCGCACCATTGCCCGTCGGGCACGGCGGTCATGTGGGCGACCTCGCCCGCGAAGCCCCCGCTGCCCCGCAGCAGCCGGCCGTCCAGGACGATCGCGCCACCGAGGCCGGTCCCCACGGTCACCATCAGCATGTGCGCCGCCTCGGTGGCCGCCCCGAAGCGGTACTCGGCCCATCCGGCGACGTTCGCGTCGTTCTCCACCACCACGGGAAGGCCCGTCAGTCGCTCCAGCTCGTCGGCGAGCGCGCGGTGACGCCACGCGAGGTTGGCCGCGAACTTCACGGTGCGACGGTCGGCGCCCACGAACCCGGCGGCCCCCACGCCGACCCCGACCACGTCGTGGTCGGCCCGCAGCTCGGCGACGGCATCGGCGACGCCCGCCTCTATCAGCTCCGGCTCCGTGGCCGGCGTGCTGCGCGTGGTCGTGGCGACGATGGCGCCGTCCTCGTCGACCACGCCGGCGGCGATCTTGGTGCCGCCGATGTCCACTCCGATGGAGAGCATGCTGCTCCTTCTGCGTCGATACCCCGTATGTCCGGCCCTGTACGCGCTCTCGCCCGTGCGCAGGCATGCTCGCTGATCGGCCAGCCGGCCCGTCAGCCTGCTGTCGTACATCGTAGATCGGCCTGCCGTAAGATCGTGGTCACCCCACCAGCGCTTCCGGGCAGGCGGCCGGTACGCCGGGCACGAGCGCCCGGCCCGGATCGAAGGAGATTCGATGAAGCAGTACACCACTGCCCCACAGCATGAGAGCCGGCCCGACGAGAACACCACCGATCTCCTCCTCGGGCGACTGCGCTCGAACCCCTCCGTGCCGATCTTCGAGCACGCGAACCCCGACGGCGGCTACACCCCGATGGCCACCGCCGACTTCATCGAGGACGTCAAGCAGGTCGCCAAGGGACTGATCGCCGGTGGGGTCGAGACCGGTGATGTGGTCGCGATCCTCTCCCGCACCCGCTACGAGTGGACGCTCGCCGATTGGGCCGTGTGGTGGACCGGAGCGGTCAGCGTGCCGATCTACGAGACCTCCTCCCCCAGCCAGATCCAATGGATCGCCTCCGACTCCGGGGCGCGCTACGCCCTGGTCGAGGCGACGAGGCACGCGGAGGACGTGGAATCGGTGCGCGGCGAACTGCCCGCGCTGGAACGCATCGGCGTCATCGAGGACGGCATCCTGGACGAGCTCAAGCAGCGCGGCCGCGATGTCAGCGACGAGGAGCTCGAAGCCCGGCGCACCTCGCGCGGCCTGGCGGACGTGGCGACCATCATCTACACCTCGGGCACCACCGGCCGCCCCAAGGGCGCCGAGCTCACCCACGCCAACTTCGTGGACACCACCCGCAGCGCCCTGAACCTGCTGGGCACGCACGTGCTGCCCCCGGGGTCGCGGATGCTGATGTTCCTGCCGATGGCGCACGTGTTCGCACGGCTCATCTCGGTCCTGGCCGCATCCTGGCCGATCACCACCGCCTTCACCCCGGACACCAAGAACCTGCTGCCGGATCTCGCCGCCTTCAGACCCACCTTCCTGCTCGCCGTGCCGCGAGTGTTCGAGAAGGTCTACAACGGCGCGGAGGCCAAGGCGATCGCCGGCGGCCGCGGCAAGATCTTCAGCGCCGCGGCCGAGACCGCGATCGCCTACTCCCGGGCACAGTCGAGCGGAAAGGTGCCCCTGCCCCTCAGGCTCCGGCACGCCGTGTTCGACAAGCTGGTCTTCGGGAAGCTGCGTGAGGCCATGGGCGGCCAGGTCACCTGGGCCGTCTCCGGCGGTGCGCCGCTGGGCGCCCGCCTGGCCCACTTCTTCCGCGGTATCGGCGTGACCATCCTCGAGGGCTACGGCCTGACCGAGACCACCGCCCCGATCTGCGTGAACCTGCCCTGGGCGGTCAAGCCGGGCACCGTGGGCCCGCCGCTTCCGGGATCCACGGTCGCCATCGATGACGACGGCGAGATCCTCGTCAAGGGCGTCATGGTCTTCAAGGGCTACCACAACAACCCCGAGGCCACCGCCGAGGCCCTCCGCGACGGCTGGTTCCGCACCGGGGACATCGGCTCGCTGGGCGAGGACGGCACGCTGACCATCACCGGCCGCAGCAAGGAGGTCATCGTCACCGCGGGCGGCAAGAACATCTCGCCCGCCCAGCTCGAGGATCAGCTGCGGGCGCATCCGCTGATCAGCCAGTGCGTCGTGATCGGCGATCAGCGGCCGTTCGTCGCCGCCATCCTGACGCTGGACGCCGAGATGCTCCCGACCTGGCTGAAGAACAACGGGATGGAGGAGATGACGATCGCGCAGGCGGCCCAGGACCCGGCCGTGCGCGCCGAGCTGCAGACGGCCGTCGACAAGGCCAATCAGTCCGTCTCCCGCGCCGAGTCGATCCGCGCGTTCGAGGTCATCGAGACGGATTTCACGGAGGAGAACGGCTATCTCACGCCCTCGATGAAGCTCAAGCGCAACGTCGTCGTCCAGGACCTCTCCGAGGTCATCGAGCGCATCTACTCCGGGTCCAAGCCGGTGTCCTGAGCGCCGGGACCATCGGGCACCTCCGATGGTCAGGGCCGCGTCGTAGTCTGCGGCCATGTCCGCGCGCCGCCAGCTGAGCTTCGATGATCTCGGCACCCCGCTGGTGGACGCCACCCTCGTCGTCGTCGACCTCGAGACCACCGGCACCGACCCGAGGGCCGACGCCATCACCGAGATCGGGGCGGTCAAGGTGCGCGGCGGGGAGGTGCTCGGCGAGTTCCGCACCTTCGTCGATCCGGAGCGCCCGATCCCGGCGTACATCGCCTCCCTGACGGGGATCTCGGACGCCTCGGTGGCCGGTGCCCCGTCGATCCGCACAGTGCTGCCGATGTTCCTGGACTTCGTCGGCGACGCCGCCCTGGTGGCGCACAACGCACGGTTCGACATCTCGTTCCTGACCGCCCAGGCCGCCCGCTGCGACATCGGGTGGCCGCGGCCGCTGGTGCTGGACACCCTGGCTCTGGCGCGGACGGTCTTCCGGCGCGACGAGGTGCGCGACCACAAGCTCTCCACCCTGGCGGCGCACGTCGGAGCGAGCATCACCCCTGACCACCGGGCGCTCTCGGATGCCCGGGCCACGGTGGACGTCCTGCACGCGATCATCGACCGGCTGGGACCGCGCGGCGCCGCCACCCTCGAGGACCTCTCCTCCGCGCATCGCCGCGCCACACCGGTGCAGCTGCGCAAGAAGCACCTGGCCGAGACGGTTCCTTCGGTTCCCGGCGTGTACCAGTTCCTCGATGCCCACGGAGGCGTGCTGTACGTGGGCACCTCCCGGAATCTGCGCTCCCGGGTGCGCACGTACTTCACGGCGGCCGAGACCCGGCGCAAGGTGCTGGACATGCTGCCGCGCGCCGAGTCGGTCGACGTGCTGGAGTGCACCACGCCGACCGAGGCCGCGGTGCGCGAGCTGCGGATCATCGCGGCGAAGAAGCCGCCGACGAACCGGCATGGGCTCTCCCCCGAGAAGGCGGTGTGGCTCCGTCTCGGCTCGGGCTCCGAGGGGCTGCGCGCGGCACGGATCGCGCGCCCGGAGGCCGACGGCTCCGCCCAGATCGGCCCGCTGTCCTCCCGGCACGACGTCGAGCCCCTGCGCGGGCTGCTCACCGACGCGATCCTGGGCCGCGGGGCGGCGTTCGAGCAGGCCTCCGGGCGCGGTGCCCGCGCTGAGGCCGGGCACCGGGATCGCATCCGCCGGGCGATGCTCGCCGACCCCCGCGAGGTCCTCGACCATGTCGCCGCCCGCATGCGAGGCCACGTCTCGGCCGGTCGCTACGAGGACGCCGAGAAGCTGCGGCGCCTGGCGGGGATGTACCTCGCGGCCGCGCGTCGCGCCTCCCGGCTGCGGGCGATCTGCGAGGTGCCGCTGCTGATCGCCGCCCGGCCCAGCAAGGAGGGCGTGATCGGCGGGCGCGGATGGGAGCTGCTGGCGGTGAGGCACGGCCGTTTCGCCGGCACGGCTCTGGTGCCCGCCCACGCCGACCCCTTGGCGGTCGCGCGCTCCCTGGCCGTGACCGGCACCGGGGAGGCGGAGCTCGCCGCCCCGCTGTGCCAGGGCTACCACCAGGAGGCGGAGATCCTGCTCAGCTGGCTCGACGGCGAGGGCGTGCGCACGGTGCTGATGGAGGGCGAGTGGCATGTGCCCGCGAGGGCTCGCTTCGACGCCGAGCTGCTCGCGGAGCGCTTCGCCCGGACGACCGCACTCGCGGCGCCGATCGCGGATTAGGCTCGGAGCACACGTCCCGGCGCGCCCTGCGCCCCGTCCGAGGAGAAGCCATGATCACCGCCATCGTCTCGATCGTCGTCGAGTCCGCCCGCATCCCCGAGGTCGCCGAGGCCGTCGTCGATCTCGACGGCGTCGAGCAGGTGTACTCGGTCACCGGCGACGTCGACCTGATCGCCGTCGTGCGGGTGCGCCGTCACGAGGATCTCGCGGACGTCATCGCGGGGCATCTCGGGAAGGTCCAGGGCATCCTCGACACCACGACGAACATCGCCTTCAAGACCTACTCCACGCGTGATCTGGACGCCGCGTTCGACCTCGGCATCGAGGGCTGAGCCGACGGCCTCAGCCGTCCTCGGCGGCAGCTTCCCGCGAGGCGATAGCCCAACGCCGGACCAGCTCCGCAGGACGCCCCGAGTCCAACGCGTCCCGGGCCTCCGCGAACGCGGCTGCGAACCGCTCCTCGAACCCGTCGGCCGCCGCCTGATCGATCCCGTCGAAGGCGAGCACGCCGGCCGCCGCGTTCAGCAGCACCGCGTCACGGATCGGCCCCATCCGCCCGTCGCGGGCCCCGGCGAAGAGCTCCCGAGTCACCTCCGCGTTCTCCTCGGCGGTGCCGCCGCGCAGCGCGTCGTGGCCGCTGCGCGGGATACCCAGCAGGAGCTCCGGGTCCAGCGAGTGCTCACGGACCTCGCCGCCTCGCACCTCCCAGACGTCGGAGGCAGCGGTGACGGTGAGCTCGTCCAGCCCGTCCTGGCCACGGAAGACCAGGGCGCTGGTGCCGCGAGCGGCGAACACGCCGGCGACGGTCGGCGCGATCGTGGCGTCGGCCACGCCCACCGCACTCGCCCGGGGCCGGCCGGGATTGGTGATGGGACCCAGGATGTTCATCACGGTGGGGATGCCCAGCCCCTTGCGGGCCTCCGCAGCGAACCGCATCGACGGGTGGAAGACCTGCGCGAACAGGAATGTCATCCCGATCTCCTCGACCAGATCCTCGACCACGGGGACGGGCAGGTCGAGGCGCACGCCGAGCGCCTCGAGCACGTCGGCCGAGCCGGATCTCGAGCTCGAGGCCCGGTTTCCGTGCTTGACCACCGCGCGGCCCGTCGAGGCGATGACCATGGAGGCCATGGTGGAGATGTTCACGGTATGAGCCAGATCCCCGCCGGTACCGACGATGTCGACAGCGCGCGACGGGGCGCGCACCGGCCGCGCATGCGAGACCATCGCATCCGCCAGAGCTGCGAGCTCCCCACTGGTGACGCCCTTGGCCTGCAGCGACACCAGGAACCCGGCGAGCTGGACCGGCGTCGTGTTTCCGGACATGACCTCGTCCATCGCCCACGACGCCTCGCCGGCCTCGAGCTCTTCACCACGCACGAGGCGCGACGTGATCCGGGGCCAGGTCGGGATGTTCTCGTTCATGCCCCGATCATGGCACTTCGGGACGCCCGGCCGTCGCGAGGATCACGGATCGGATCACGGAGCGATCACGACCCCGCATGCGGCGATCACCTGCACCGATCCCGCGAGCCGGACGGAGCGTGTCCCCGTTCGTGACAGGCCGTCAGGAGGGATATGCTGACGTCGTCCGCCCCGGGGCGCTGCCCCGCGGTGTGGTCGGGCGTCGTGACCCGGCACGCCGAATCTGACGACACGACATAATGGTGACGTGACTACTGCGACCCTGCCTGAGCGCTCCGCCGCCGCTGCCCCAGCGGTAGGCCGCCCGAACCCGACGCAGATCGGCACGATCGTCTGGCTCGCCAGCGAACTGATGTTCTTCGGCGGGCTGTTCGCCATGTTCTTCACGTTGCGCTCGATGGCGCCGGAGACGTTCGCCGACGGCGAGGCGAACTTCACTCACGGCTTCGCCATGGTGAACACCATCATCCTGGTCGCCAGCTCGTTCACCTGCCAGATGGGCGTGTTCCTGGCCGAGGGCCAGTTCCCCTGGGGCAAGCCCTTCGCCCCGCGCAAGGCCCGCACCGGCTCGATCTTCAACGTCGCCGGGTGGGGCATGATCGAGTGGTACACGCTGACCTTCGTCATGGGCGCGGTCTTCGTCTCCGGGCAGGCCTACGAGTACACCGAGCTCATCCACGAGGGCGTGACGCTCTCGTCCTCCCCGTTCGGCTCGATCTTCTACCTCGCCACGGGCTTCCACGGCATCCACGTCGTCGGCGGCCTGATCGCCTTCCTGATGGTGATGATGCGGTCCTTCATGGCGGAGTCCTTCACCCAGCACGAGCAGGTCTCCGCGATCTGCATCTCGTACTACTGGCACTTCGTCGATGTGGTCTGGGTGGGCCTGTTCTTCGTGGTCTACCTGCTGGATCCGATCATGACCGGCACCAGCCCGGGCCACGCCGTGCCCGTCGACTTCGACTGGAGCATCTTCTGATCCCCGCGCCCGCACAGGCTCCCCCGCCTGGTGCGCGCCGCAGCTCCCCTCCCGCCCCTGCTCGTCCCCTCCACGAATCGAGGTCCGAACCGTGAAGGCACTCGCCGCACGACGTCATCATCCGATGGCGCTACTCGTGATCCTGCTGCTCGCCCTCGTCGCGACCGGCGGGCTGTACGCCGCGTTCCAGCCGCAGACAGCCCAGGCGGAGACCTACACGCAGGACGACGTCGACGCCGGGGAAGCGCTGTTCCTGGCCAACTGCGCCACCTGCCACGGTCGCAGCGGGCAGGGCCTGACCGACTCCGACGGCAGCACCCTGGGCCCGTCGCTGATCGGGGTGGGTGCCGCGGCCGTCGACTTCCAGGTCGGCACCGGTCGCATGCCCATGCAGAACTCGGGCGCACAGGCGCAGCGCAAGCCCCCGCAGATGAACGAGGAGCAGACCCGTCAGCTGGCGGCCTACGTCGCCTCCCTCGGCCCCGGCCCCGCAGTGCCCGACGAGGAGTACCTCGACACCTCCCAGGGTGATGCCACCCAGGGCGGAGAGATCTTCCGCATCAACTGCGCCATGTGCCACAACGCGGCCGGCGCCGGCGGTGCGCTCACGCGCGGCAAGTACGCCCCGGAGCTCGAGGGCGTCGAGCCCAAGCACATCTACGAGGCCATGGACACCGGGCCGCAGAACATGCCCGTGTTCAACGAGACGAGCCTGACCCCCGAGGACAAGCGCGACGTGATCACCTACCTCGAATCCCTCGAGGAGACCGGGTCACCCGGTGGCATCTCCCTGGGCTCACTGGGGCCCGTGACCGAAGGCCTGTACGCCTGGACGATCATCCTCTCCCTGCTCCTGTCGGTCGCCGTCTGGCTGGGGGCGAAGGCGAAGTGAATGCGAGCATGAATCACGACCACGACGGGGCCTCCCCCGACTCCCACGCCCGCGGAGCCAGCGCTGTCGCTCCGAAGGAGGGCGGAGGATTCCCGAACCCGGGCCTGCCGCCGCACGTCCATCGACAGGCCGACGAGTCCCCCGCCGCCGCCAAGCGCGCCGAGCGTCTCGTCGCCGGGATGTTCCTGCTGTCCGTGCTGGGCACCGCGATCTTCATCGCCGCGTATTTCGTGGTGACCCCGACCGGCACGAACCTCTTCGCCGCGCAGGCGAGCCCGGAGGCGCTGTGGTGGTCGAACCTGATCACCGGGCTCGGCCTCGCGATCGCCGTGTTCTTCATCGGCGCCGCGGCTGTGCACTGGGCCAAGACCCTGATGCCCGATGAGGAGATGGTCGAGGAGCGCCACGCGATCCGCGGATCCGAGGAGACCCGCGAGGTCGCCGCCGGAATCATCACCGACGGGCTGAACGAATCCGGCATCGGGCGTCGCCCGGTCATCGTCACCGCCATGGTCGCCGCCATGGCCGCTCTGCCGGTCGCGGTCCTCGCTCCGCTGTCCACCCTCGGCCCGCTGCCGGGGAACAAGCTCCACCACACCTTCTGGGGCGAGCACCCGGGCCAGCGCCTGGCCCGTGACCACGACGGCACGCCGATCCGGCTGGCCGACGTCGCGATGAACTCGATCTTCCACGTCATGCCTGAGGGCCTGACGGAGGAGACGCCCGATTTCCTCGAGGAGCGCGCGAAGGCGGCCGCCGTCATCGTGCGCATCGACCCGAAGCTCGCCCAGAACGAGGAGAGCATGAAGAACGGGGTCGAGGGCATCCTGGCCTTCTCGAAGATCTGCACCCACGTGGGCTGCCCCGTCGCGCTGTACGAGCAGCAGACGCACCACATGCTGTGCCCGTGCCATCAGTCCACCTTCGACGTCACCGACGGCGCCAAGGTGATCTTCGGCCCCGCGCACCGCCCGCTGCCCCAGCTCCCGATCGAGGTCGACGACGAGGGCTACCTGGTGGCCAGCGGCGACTTCCCCGAGCCGATCGGTCCCAGCTTCTGGGACATCCACAAGGACAAGTGATCACGTGACGACCACGACTCCCACTCCCCAGAAGCAGACCTCCGACTTCGATCCCGACGGCCGTGCGTACAAGCTCGGCGCGATCGGTGCGGACTGGCTCGACCAGCGCGTCGCCGGGGGCGGCTTCGTCCGCTTCATCGCGCGCAAGATCTTCCCGGACCACTGGTCGTTCATGTTCGGCGAGGTGGCGCTGTACAGCTTCGTCATCCTGCTGATCTCGGGAACGTTCCTGACCATGTTCTTCGACCCCTCCATGGAGGAGGTCACGTACGCCGGTCCGTACGAGGCGCTGCAGGGCGCGCACATGTCCCGCGCGTTCGAGTCGACCATGGAGATCTCGTTCGAGGTCCGCGGGGGCCTGCTGTTCCGCCAGATGCACCACTGGGCTGCACTGGTGTTCATGGTCGCGATCTTCGTGCACATGTTCCGCGTGTTCTTCACCGGTGCCTTCCGCAAGCCCCGCGAGCTGAACTGGGTCGTCGGGTTCCTGCTGATGGTCCTCGGCATGGCCGCCGGCTTCTCCGGCTACTCCCTGCCGGACGACGTGCTCTCGGGCAACGGTCTGCGCGTGGTCGATGGGCTCATGAAGGGCATCCCTGTCATCGGCACGTATCTCTCGATGCTGCTGTTCGGCGGAGAGTTCCCCGGAACCGACATCATCCCGCGCCTGTTCACGATCCACATCCTGCTCATCCCGGCGATGATCCTGGGACTGATCGCGATCCATATGGTGCTGCTGGTGCTGCACAAGCACACCCAGTACCCCGGGCCCGGCCGCACCGAGCGCAATGTCGTCGGGTTCCCGGTGTTCCCGGTCTACGCCGCGAAGGCCGGCGGCTTCTTCTTCCTGGTCTTCGGCATCATCACGCTGATCTCGGCCACCACCGCCATCAACGCCATCTGGGTCTATGGGCCGTACGACCCCTCCCCCGTCTCCGCGGGTTCCCAGCCCGACTGGTACATGCTGTGGACCGACGGCGGCCTGCGCCTGATCCCCGGGTGGGAGTTCACGATCTTCGGGTACGCGGTGTCGCTGAACATCCTTATCCCGATGGTGGTCTACGGGCTGCTGCTGGCCGTTCTGATGCTGTACCCCTTCATCGAGAACTGGGTCACCGGCGATGACCGCGAGCACCATCTCAATGACCTCCCGTACAACGCGCCGGTGCGCACGGGGCTCGGAGTCGCGTGGATCAGCGTCTATCTGATCCTGGCGCTGGCGGCGACGAACGACCTCATCGCCTTCGCACTGCAACTGTCGATCAACGACCTCACCTGGGCGTTCCGGATCGCCATCTTCGTCGCGCCCTTCCTGTGCTTTTTCATCACCAAGAGGCTGTGCCTCTCGCTCCAGAGACAGAAGCGTGAGCTGGCTCTGCACGGCCGCGAGACCTCTCGGGTGGTGCGTACCGAGGGCGGCGAGATGCTGGAGATCCACGAGCCGCTCAGCGAGTACGACCGCTGGGTCCTCGTCCAGCACGACGACTATCGGCCGCTCAAGGCCGGCAAGGGCGTCTCCTCGCTCCGGGCCAAGGCGACGAGCTTCTTCTTCAAGGATCAGATCGAGCCGGTCACCCCGGCCGAGCTGCGTGAGGCTCTCGAGCACTCGCACCATGAGAAGCACAAGATCGACGAGGCCACCGGCGGCGACTACCGCACGCCGGCAGAGAAGCAGCATCACGCAGGATGATCCGCTGACGCCTCGCTGAGCATCATGAAGGGCCCCGGGAACGTTTCCCGGGGCCCTTCATGATGCTGCCGGCAGGTGCCGGCACAGCTATATGGTCCGGTGGGCGGAGAGCCCCTTCAGAGGGCTCGGCCGCCGCGCACACCGCGGGCACTTCGCCGAGGACCGGGTCACTAGCCGCCGGGTCCTACTCGAGGATCGGGTTGCGTGGAGCCGCGCGACGGTTCCCCCGGCCGGAGGTGGCGTTGACGAGATAGCGAGCACCGGTCAGGCTGAGCCGCCGCTCCGCGCGGCACAAGGACCGCATCGCCCGGAACTGCTGGGCCGACGGGTCGATACCGTCCTTGGCGAGCACCTCCGATGCCCAGGCGACCGCTCGCTCGAGGGCACCCTCGTCCGCGAAGATGCCGCGGACTTCGCGCTCGGCGCGGCCGACAAGATCTGCTCCATCGCCGATCATCATGAACGCCTCCTGGTCCGTCGTCGGTGCCGGTGCTCGGGCGCTGAGCTCGGTGCAACGGCTCGTGCCGACACGCTAGCACCCGCGGCGTCTCACGCCCCAGGAGCCGGGGCGGTCCATACAGCTCAATACCGCTGTCCATTGCGCTACACCTTTTTAGTGCTGGTCATCGGTACTGCGTGGGTTGTCCGCCTGCGAAGCCAGAACCGGTCGCTCCCCCTGCCTCCGCTTACGGAGCGTCCCGAGGGCGGCGGTGCGGCCCGCGGGGCGCGGGAGGACTCATGGGCCTCGCGGGTGCCGTGGAGGCCGTGGGGCCCGGGGATTCCGGGAGGTGTGGGGGTCTCGCGCCGCAGCCGGCTACGAGAGCTCAGCGATCGCGACATTGCATGCTGAAGGCCCCGCATCGAACGGATCGATGCGGGGCCTTCGCGGCACCCTTCCCCGGTCAGGGCGAAGGGCGATGTCTCGGCGGGAGGGTCGGAAGACCTCAGTGCGCGTGCTGGCCCACGGAGTATTCCAGCACCCAGCTCAGCACACCGTAGATGCCGAAGAGGACGCCGAAGGCGAAGATCCACCAGCCGGCGGCCACGCCGAGGAAGCACAGGCCCCCGCCGATCGCGGCCCACAGCGGCGCCCAGCTGTACGGCGAGAAGCTGCCCTGGACGCCGGGCTCCTCGGCCACCTCACCATCCAGGTCGTCCGAGGCTCCGAGGCTGTGCTTGCGCCCGGTCAGGGACGCGAACATCGCGATCATGAAGGAGAGCCCGGCCGCGGCCAGCAGGGCGGGGAACCCGGCGGTCTCGACACCCCATCGCTGGAAGGCACCCGTCAGGAAGCCGTAGGCGATGGCGGAGAGCAGGATGAAGACACCCAGGATCCAGAAGATTTGTGCTACGGCTCGCATGTCAGTTCGTCCTCGGGTTCTCGGCGGGCTCCTGGTCCGTCATGTGGTCCTGGATTCCGACCTCCGGATGATGGAGATCGAAGGCCGGACGCTCGGACCGGATGCGGGGCAGGGACTCGAAGTTGTGCCGGGGCGGCGGGCAGGACGTCGCCCATTCCAGCGATGCCCCGTAGCCCCACGGGTCATCGACCAGGATCTTCTCGTCACGGATGCGGGTGAGGACCACGTTCAGCAGGAAGGGCAGCGTCGAGATGCCCATGATGAAGGCACCGACCGTGGAGACCTGGTTCAGCCAGCCGAAGTTGTCCTCGGCCAGGTAGTTCACGTACCGCCGGGGAGCGCCCTCGACGCCCAGCCAGTGCTGGACCAGGAACGTGAGGTGGAAGCCGATGGTGATGAGCCAGAAGTGGATCTTGCCCAGTCCCTCATCGAGCTTGTAGCCCGTCATCTTCGGCCACCAGAAGTAGAACCCGGCGAACATCTCGAACACCACGGTCCCGGCCATCACGTAGTGGAAGTGAGCGACCACGAAGTACGTGTCGGAGAGGTGGAAGTCCAGGACCGGCGAGGACAGGATGATGCCCGTCAGGCCGCCGAAGATGAAGGTGGTGAGGAACCCGAGGGTGAACAGCATCGGGGTCTCGAAGGTGAGCGATCCCCTCCACATCGTGCCGATCCAGTTGAAGAACTTCACGCCCGTCGGCACGGCGATCAGCATCGTCATGAAGGCGAAGAAGTCCAGCATCACCGCGCCGGTGGTGTACATGTGGTGCGCCCACACGGTGACCGAGAGAGCGGCGATGGCGATCGTGGCGCCCACCAGGGTCTTGTACCCGAAGATCGGCTTGCGCGAGAACGCCGGGATGATCTCGGAGGCGATACCGAAGAAGGGCAGCGCGAGCACGTAGACCTCGGGGTGGCCGAAGAACCAGAACAGGTGCTGCCAGAGGATCGGGCCGCCGTTCGCGGCGTCGAAGATCTGCGCATCGAAACGGCGATCCGCGCCCAGAGCCAGCAGTGCCGAAGCCAGCGGCGGGAAGGCCATCAGCACCAGAACCGCGGTGATCAGCGTGTTCCAGGTGAAGATCGGCATCCGGAACATCGTCATGCCGGGCATGCGCATGCACAGGATCGTGGTGATGAAGTTGACCGAGCCGAGAATCGTCCCGAAGCCCTGCAAGGCCAGGCCGAAGACCCAGAGATCACCACCCAGGCCGGGGGTGAACGTGGTGTCCGACAGCGGTGCGTAGGCGAACCAGCCGAAGGACGCCGCGCCCTGCGGGGTGAGGAAGCCGGCGACGACGATGAGCGAGCCGAACAGCGTGACCCAGAAGGCGAACATGTTCAGGCGCGGGAACGCCATGTCCACCGCACCGATCTGCAGCGGCATCAGATAGTTGGCGAAGCCGTTGAACAGCGGCGTGCCGAACATCAGCAGCATGAGCGTGCCGTGCATGGTGAACAGCTGGTTGTACTGGTCCTTGGAGACCACCACCTGCAGACCGGGCTCCCACAGCTCGGTACGCATCATCAGCGCGAGGATGCCCGCGAATCCGAAGAAGGCGAAGCCCATTCCGAGGTACATCATGCCGATCAGCTTGTGATCGGTCGTGGTCAGCAGATTGAACATCCGCTTGCCGAGGCTGGTGGAACCCACCGGCTCGAACCGCTCCGGAGCAGTCGTCTGCGGGCTGCTCACCGGGGTCTGCGCGCTCACTGCTCGGCCTCCTGGTCTTCACGCGGTGCGGGATAGATGTCGTCGTTCTCGTCCCGCATGCTCCATTCCTTCTGATTGCGGTTCAGGTCCACGCCCAGCTCCCCGGTGTTGCCCTGCTCGCGCAGTTCCTGCATGTGAGCGTCGTACTCCTCCTGGGAGACGACCTTCACGTTGAAGAGCATGTCGGAGTGGTACTCGCCGCACAGCTCCGCGCATTTGCCGAAGTAGGTGCCCTCGCGCGTCGGCGTCACCTGGAAGACGTTGGTGAAGCCGGGCAGCGTGTCCTTCTTGTACAGGAAGTCGACGACCCAGAAGGAGTGCGCGACATCGCGCGAGTCCAGACGGAACTCCACGGTGCGATCGACCGGCAGGTACAGCACGGGCAGCGTCTCGGCCGCGCCCAGCTCACCGGTGGCGAAGGACTGCACGCCGGCGGGCTCGTGCACGTCCTCCTCGAGGTAGCTGAAGTCCCAGCTCCACTGCTTGGCCACGACGTGGACGGTGACGTCCGGGTTCTCCTCGAGGTGCTCGATCTCCCGGATGTCCCGGGAGGTGAAGTAGAAGAACGTGAGCACCATGACCACCGGGAGCAGGGTGAACATCATCTCCAGCGGCACGTGGTAGCGCAGCTGGATCGGGTAGCCCGTCTCGTTCTTGCGACGACGGTAGGCGATGGCGCACCAGATGGTCAGACCCCACACGATGAGGCCGACGGCCACCAGCACGACCCAGGAACCGACCCACAGGTCCGTGATCCGGCCGGTCTGGTTGGTGACCTCGCCGTCGGAGTAGCCGGGCAAGAAGCCGCGCAGCTGCTCGTCCGTGCAGCCGGAGAGGACCAGGGTGGCCAGGGCGAGGCCTGCCGCGGCCACGCGGCGTCCGCGCCGTGAGCGCTGGGGGACCTGGGGGATCACAGGGAATGACCTTCCGCTCGTCGTCTCCGTGTCTCGGGGGCCGGTCCGCGCGATGCGCGAGCCAGGTTCCGGACTGCGGAGCTGGTACTGGTGTGGGCGGGGACCTGCCCACGGTGCCGCGCCCGCTCCGGAGAGCGGGCAGTGCCGCGCTCAGGCCCGGCACATAACGGCACGTCGTCATCATACGGCTTTCGCGGGGTGCGTTGCTCACCGGCACGCGCCGTCGGCGGGCCGTCATCGCCCTGTGATGCGCAGACGGCCGTGCTGAGACCAAAAACGGGCCCGACCAGGTGACGAGATCGTCACCGGGCCGGGCCCGATCATGCTGTGCGCCGAGCGCCGCGACCCCCTGCTGAGGGTGGTCGCGAGAGCGGATCAGCCGAAGGAGTCGCCGCACGCGCAAGAGCTCTGCGCGTTGGGGTTGTCGATCGTGAAGCCCTGCTTCTCGATCGTGTCGGCGAAGTCGATCACCGCACCGGTGAGGTACGGGGAGCTCATCTTGTCGACGATGACCTCCACGCCCTCGAAGTCGGCGACCAGGTCGTCGTCCATCAGGCGCTCGTCGAAGTAGAGCTGGTAGATCAGGCCGGAGCAGCCTCCGGGCTGCACGGCGATACGCAGGCGCAGGTCGTCGCGGCCCTCCTGCTCCAGCAGGGTCGAGACCTTCTCCGCCGCACCGGACGTGAGGGTGACGCCGTGCGTCGCGGCGGGGCGCTCGGTGGTCGTGGTCATGAGGTCCTCCTCGATGCTCGTGTGGTCCCAGGGTACGCCTCGCCGGCGCGGAAGGGGACCGCCCGCTGCGGGCGATCCCGCTCACCCCGCGTGTCGCCGGTGGACTCGCGGCATCCGCCTCCCCGCGAGACCGACGTGCCCGTGTCCTCGGGACGCCGTGACCCGCTGCGCGAGAAGCCGTCCGAGCACGCCGTCACAGCACCCCGCGGAAGACGGCCAGCAGAAGCAGGATCACGTAGCCGACCGCGACGCCGCCGATCGCGGAGGCGGCCGCCTCGCGGCTGTGACCGGCCAGCACCATCCACAGCGCGCCCAGGGCGACGGCGAGGACGGCGAGGATGCCCCACCACAGGAAGAAGTATCCCGCGAAGAAGCCGATCATCAGCCCCGCGAACAGCAGCGGGATGGCCAGTGGCGAGACGGTGGTCCGGCCCTGGCCCGGCTGCTGCTGCTGGGGTCGGCGGTCGGAGCCGTTCATGCGTCGTCGCCGCGGAGGGAGCCGGCGCCGCGCAGCAGCAGCGCTTCGGCGAGGCACACCCGGGCGAACTCGTCCAGGTGCAGGGACTCGTCGATGCCATGGGCTCGCGATTCGGGATCCTCGACACCGGTGACCAGGACGTCGGCCTGCGGGAACACCTCGAGGAGGTCGGCGATGAACGGGATGGAGCCGCCGAGTCCGGTGTCCACCGCCTCCGTCCCCCAGGCGTCCGCGAGCGCGCCGCGGGCAAGCCTCATCGCCGGAGAGTCCTGGCGGGCGCTGTACGGCTTGCCCGTCTCACCGCGATGGACCGTGACCTCGGCCGTGGCCGGGGTATGCCGCTCCAGGTGCGAGACCAGTGCCTCCATCGCCGAATCCGGGTCCTCGCCCGGGGGGATGCGCAGGGACAGCTTCGCGCGGGAGACCGGGACCAGCGTGTTCGAGGCCTCCCGGACAGGGGGCGCGTCGATTCCGATGACGGAGAGCGCGGGGCGGGTCCAGAGCCGTGCACTGAGCGGACCTGTGCCCGCGAGCTCCAGGCCCTGCGGGACGCCGGCGTCACGACGATAATCCGCCTCGTCCGTCTCGACCACGGGGTCCGGCCCTCGTACGAGTCCGTCGACGGCGACCTCGCCGTTCTCGTCGTGCAGGGTCGCCAGGAGCCTCGAGAGCTGGGTGAGGGAGTCCAGGACGGGTCCTCCGAACAGGCCGGAGTGCACTGCATGCTCGAGCGTGCGCACCTCCACGACCACATCCACCAGGCCGCGCAGGCTGGTGGTCAGCGCTGGGGTGCCCACGGCCCAGTTGGCCGAGTCGGCGACGATGATGACGTCGGCCGCGAGCGCCTCACGGTGCGCTTCGATGAACGGGCGGAAGGTCGGGGATCCCGCCTCCTCCTCGCCCTCGACGAAGACGGTGACCCCGATGCCATCGGCCGCCAGCTCCTCCCCCACCAGCCGCAGTGCCGTCACATGGGCCATCACGCCGGCCTTGTCGTCGGCGGCGCCGCGGCCGTAGAGCCGGCGCCCCCGCTGGACCGGCTCGAACGGCGGGCTGCTCCAGTCGGCGGGATCGCCGGTGGGCTGGACATCGTGGTGGGCGTACAGCAGCACGGTCGGGCGTCCCTCGGCCGCCGGGGTGCGGCCGATGACTGCGGGAGCCCCGTCGGCGACCGATTCGATCGTGACGTCGGCCATCCCGGCGCCCCTGAGCAGCTCGGCGACCGCTTCCGCGCTGCGCCGCACCGGTTCCCGGTCGTATCCGTCGAAGGCGACCGACGGGATGCGCACCAGGGCCTCGAGGTCCGCGATCGCCGCCGGCAGCAGTGGCTCGAGCCGCTCACGCAGCGCGTCGACCGACGTGGCATCGCCGGTCACGGCAGGGTTCTGGGAAGGTTCGTTCGAGCTCGTCATGCTCGCCACGGTACCGCTGACACGGGTCGAGCCGCGGCGGCCGGGCCGGGCCCCTGCGCGGCGCGCACCGGGTAATCCCAGGTGGGTTCGCCTAGAATGCCCCGGTGATATTCCGCAAGTCCGAGACTCCCGAGCCCCCCGAACCGGTGCAGACCACCCGCCCCGGATCGAAGGGGCGGCCCACCCGTACCCGCAAAGAGGCCGAAGCCGCCCGCCGGCGTCCGCTCGTGGTCGATGACCGCAAGGAAGCCCGTCGGCGCGATCGGGAGCGCGCCCGGGTGCAGCGCGCGGAAGCGCAGCAGGCGCTGATGACGGGCGATGAGAAGAAGATGCCGCTCCAGCATCGCGGCCCCGAGCGCCGCCTGGTGCGGGACCTCGTCGACTCGCGCCGCAATATCGCCGAGTACTTCTTCCCCGTCGCACTGATCTTCATGCTGGTCGCGCTGATCATGCCCTTGATCCGACCGGATCTGTACATGCTGATGAGCACGGGGATGATCGTCGTGCTGTGGGGCGGCATCGCTCTGTGCGTGATCGATTCGTTCATGCTGCGCCGCCGTCTGCGCCGACGCCTGTCCGAGGAGTACGGCGAGGTCGGCAGTGGACTGGTGGGCTACGGCATCATGCGAGCGATCCAGATCCGTCGCTTCCGGCTCCCCCGCGCTCAGGTCAAGCACGGCGAGTCGCCTCGCTGAGATCGGCGCGACTGCACGGCACGGCGCGGCACGGCCACGAGGTCGTCTCCGCAGCTGAGAGGCCGGCCCGCTCCCGGTACAGCACCCCTCCTCACAGACTGAACGGCCCGTGCTCGATGCACGGGCCGTTCAGTCTGTGAGGGAGTCCTGTCCTTCGGACGGCCTGTCCTCACGGGCGGCTGGTCCTGCGGACGTTCAGCTGTCGCCGGGCTCCGCGGTCGCGGCCTTCTCGCTGCGCGAGGCGGGCTTGGTGTCCACACCGGCCTCCTTGCGCTGCTGCGCCGTGATGGGAGCGGGGGCGGCGGTCAGCGGGTCGTAGCCGTTGCCGGTCTTGGGGAAGGCGATAACCTCGCGGATGGACTCCTCGCCCGCGAGCAGGGCGACGATGCGGTCCCAGCCGAAGGCGATGCCGCCGTGCGGCGGCGCGCCGAACTGGAAGGCGTCCAGCAGGAAGCCGAACTTCTCGCGCGCGTCCTCCTCGCCGATGCCCATGACCTCGAACACGCGCTCCTGCACGGACTGGTCGTGGATTCGGATGGAGCCGCCGCCGATCTCGTTGCCGTTGCACACGATGTCGTAGGCGTAGGCCAGGGCAGAGCCCGGATCGGTGTCGAAGGTGTCCAGGAACTCGGGCTTGGGCGAGGTGAAGGCGTGGTGCACGGCCGTCCACGACCCTCCACCGACGGTCGCGTCACCGGCCGCGCGGGCGTCCGCGGCGGGCTCGAACATCGGCGCGTCCACGACCCACACGAACGAGAACGCGTCGTGGTCGATCAGGTCCAGGCGCTCGGCGATCTCCTGGCGTGCGGCGCCGAGCAGTGCGCGCGCGGACTTCGGCTCGCCGGCGGCGAAGAAGATGCAGTCCCCGGTGCTCGCCCCGGTGGCCTCCAGCAGGCCCTCCTTCTCCGTCTCGGAGATGTTCTTGGAGACGGGCCCGGTCAGGGCGCCGTCCTCCTGGACCAGGACGTAGGCCAGTCCCTTGTGGCCGCGCTGCTTGGCCCACTCCTGCCAGGCGTCGAGCTGCCGGCGCGGCTGGGACGCGCCTCCGGCCATGACCACGGCGCCGACGTACGGGGCCTGGAAGACCCGGAAGGGAGTCTCGGCGAAGTACTCGGTCATCTCGACCAGTTCGAGGTCGAAACGCAGATCGGGCTTGTCGGACCCGTAACGGCTCATCGACTCGGCGTAGGTGATGCGCGGGAACGGCGCGGAGATCTCGTGCCCACCCGTCCTCCACACCGCGGTGAGGATCTCCTCGGCCAGGGCGATCACGTCCTCCTGGTCGACGAAGCTCATCTCGACGTCGAGCTGGGTGAACTCGGGCTGGCGGTCCGCACGGAAGTCCTCGTCGCGGTAGCAGCGAGCGAGCTGGAAGTACTTCTCCACGCCGCCGACCATCAGCAGCTGCTTGAACAGCTGCGGCGACTGCGGCAGCGCATACCAGGAGCCGGGCGCGAGCCGTGCCGGGACCAGGAAGTCGCGGGCTCCCTCGGGAGTCGAGCGCGTCAGCGTCGGCGTCTCCACCTCGAGGAAGTCCTGGCCCAGAAGCGTCTCGCGCGCGGCGCGGTTGACGTCGGAGCGCAGACGCAGCGTCCGGGCCGGTCCCTGCCGGCGCAGATCGAGGTAGCGGTAGCGCAGGCGCGTCTCCTCACCGACCTCGGAGTGCTCATCGAGCTGGAAGGGAAGCGGCGCCGAGGAGCTGAGCACCTCGACCTCGGAGGCGGTCACCTCGATGTCGCCCGTGGGCAGCTGCGGGTTCTCGTTGCCCTCGGGACGGCGATCGACCGTCCCGACGACCTTGAGCACGTACTCGACGCGCAGATGCATCGCCTCGTCCTCGCGGACGACGACCTGGGCGACACCGCTGGCATCGCGCAGATCCAGGAACGTCACGCCGCCGTGATCGCGACGGCGGCCGATCCAGCCGGTGAGGGTGACGGTCTGTCCGATGTGCTCCGAGCGGAGTTCGCCGGCGGAGTGGGTGCGCAGCACGAGGTGTCCTTCACGATGGGTTCGACGGGGTCCGCACGCCTGGGGGCGTGGACTCACCAGCGTACCGCGCAGGGTGAGCGATCTCGCCCATGGCCCCCTGTCGGTCCGAGCCCGGCGCCCGTAGACTGAACGTTGTCCGACCTGCGGTATTGCGGGTCCATCCCGCCCGCCTTCGCACGAGCCTCGAGCGCGCTTCGCACGAGCCTCGCCCAGTGATCTGTCAGGGCACCCAGCCCTGCCATCTGTCAGGGATCCCACGCCCTGCGATCTGTGAGGGCACCATCTTCACCCCACCGCCGAAGGATGCAATGACTGACGCCGCCCCTGCCCCTGATCCTGCCGAGTCCACCGAAGCCGCCGTCTCCTCCGAAACCGGCCTCCCCGCAGACTCCGCGGTCACCGCCGCCCAGGATTCCGACACTTCCGTCCCCACCGCAGAGGCGGCCGCCCCGGCTGCTCCCGCCGAGTCGGCCGAGCCGGCCGAGCCCAGCTTCGACGACATCGACCTGCCCGGCCCGCTGCGCCGCGCGGTCGACGACCTCGGCTTCACCAGCCCGTCAGCCATCCAGTCGCGCGCCATCCCGCCGCTGCTGGAGGGCCGCGACATCATCGGCGTCGCCCAGACCGGTACCGGCAAGACCGCGGCCTTCGGCCTCCCGCTGCTGGCCGCGATCGATCCCGAGCTGCGCGAGGTCCAGGGCCTCGTGCTCGCTCCCACCCGTGAGCTGGCCATGCAGGTCGCCGACGCGATCTCCTCCTTCGCCACCGCCATCGGCGGTCTGGACGTGGTCGCCGTCTACGGTGGCTCGCCCTACAGCCCTCAGGAGCGCGCTCTGCGCCGCGGTGCGCAGGTCGTCGTCGGCACCCCCGGCCGCGTCATGGACCACATGCGGCGCAACACGCTGCGGTTGGAGACCATCCGTTTCGCCGTGCTGGACGAGGCCGACGAGATGCTGCGCATGGGCTTCGCGGAGGACGTCGAGGAGATCCTCTCCCACTCCCCCGCCAGCCGGCAGCTCGCCCTGTTCTCGGCGACCATGCCGTCGGCCATCCAGCGCGTCGCCCAGAACCACATGAAGGACCCGGTCCGCGTCAGCGTGAGCCCGCAGTCCTCCACGGTCAAGAGCGTTCGTCAGACCTACGCCGTGGTCCCGTTCAAGCACCGCACCGGCGCCCTGGCCAGGGTGCTCGCGACCTCCGACGCCGAAGCGGCCATCGTCTTCGTGCGCACCCGCGCCGCCGCGGAGGAGGTGGGCACGGCCCTCGTCTCGCGAGGGGTGATCGCCGCCTCCATCAGCGGTGACGTGCCCCAGAAGGAGCGCGAGAAGATCGTCGAGCGGCTGCGCGAGGGCTCCCTGCAGGTCCTGGTCGCGACCGACGTCGCCGCCCGCGGCCTGGATGTCGAGCGCATCGGCCTGGTCGTCAACTTCGACGTCCCGCGCGAGCCGGAGGCCTACGTCCACCGCATCGGCCGCACCGGCCGTGCGGGTCGTTCCGGCGAGGCTCTGACCCTGATCGGTCCCCATGAGCGTCGCGCGCTGAAGAACATCGAGCGCGCCACCAAGCAGACCCTCGAGGAAGCCGTGATCCCGTCGCCGCGCGACGTGTCCCGTCACCGCCTGGCCTCGCTGCTGACCAAGGTGCCCGAGCGCATCGAGCGCGGACGGCTCGCGCTGTACCGCGAGCTCATCGGCGACTACGTCGCCGAGAACGACATCGACCCGCTGGAGCTCGCGGCCGTGCTGGGCGCCATGACCGTCGGCGACGACGGGCCCGGAGCCACCACGGAGGACGAGGAGTTCACCTCCGCGACGCTCTCCGGCGGTGACGACCGTTCCCGCGGTGACCGCGGCGACCGCGGACCCCGTGGTGAGGGCGGTGCCCACACCGAGAAGGGATACACCTCCTACCGGATCGGCGTGGGCCACACCCACGGCGCCCGGCCGCCGGCCATCGTCGGCGCCATCACCGGCGAGGGCGGCCTCAATGGCAAGGACGTCGGCAAGATCCAGATCTTCGGCACGTTCGCCCTGGTGCAGATCCGCGGTTCGCTGGACGATGCGCAGATGGCCCGCATCAGCAAGGCCCGCGTCGGCGGACGATCCCTGCGGATCGCCCCGGACAACGGCCCCCGCTCCTCCAAGGGCGGCCACGGCGGCGATCGGGGCGGACGTCACGACAACGCCGGCCCGCGGCGCCGCCACGACGACCGCCCGCGGCGCGACGACGCCGGTCGACACGACGCGAAGCGCACGAGCTACCGCCGCCCCACGGACGGCTGATCGACCGGCCTCGCCCCTGCGAGAAGGCCCCGCCTCCGAGTGATCGGAGACGGGGCCTTCTGCGGTTGCGGGGTCTGCGGTGAGCGATGCCTGGGAACGTCCCAGCTGTGTCGGCCGGTCAGCTGTGCCGACCAGCCGGCTCACGGCCGGCGGGTGCCGACGGCGATACGTGTGCCGTCGGCCCGCAGCCGCACCTCATGGCGATCAGCTCTGCTGTTCCTGGGCCTCCGCATAGGCCTTGCGGACCTCGTCCATGTCCAGGTTCTTGACCTGGCCGATGAGGTCCTCCAGAGCGGACTGCGGCAGGGCGCCGGCCTGCGAGAACACCGGGATGCCCTCGCGGTAGGCGACCAGGGTCGGGATCGAGGTGACGCCGTAGCGCATGGCCAGCTGCTGCTGGTCCTCGGTATCGACCTTCGTGAACGTGACGTCCTCATGCTTCTCCGAGGACTCCTCGAAGATGGGGGCGAAACGCTGGCACGGCACGCACCAGCCCGCCCAGAAGTCGATCAGGACGATGCCGTCCTCGACGGTCTTGTCGTGGTTCTCTTCGGTCAGCGTGACGGTAGCCATGCTCGGGCAACGCCTCGGGAGCGCCGATCATTCCCGAGACGGCGAGCCGTGAGTCAGCTCACGCCGAGCGACCCCACGCTGCCCCAGCACTCATCCGGCATCGGCATCGGCATCGGCATCGGCATCGGCGGCGAGGATGCGCACCGTGCGGTCCTGGGCCGGTGGCTCCCATGTGCTCGAGGCGGCCGGCGCCTGCTCACCGGAGCGGATGTCCTTGACCTCGTCGGCCTCGCCCTCGGTCCCGGGGAACCAGACGAACGGGATGCCGCGCCGGTCGGCGTAGCGGATCTGCTTGCCGAACTTGGCGGCCGTCGGGGCGACCTCGCACGAGATACCGCGGGCGCGGAGGTCACGGGCGACAGCTTCGCTGACCTGTCGGGAGTCCTCGTCCGTGACGGAGACCAGCACGCAGGTCGGCACAGCGCGCGATGGCCGGGCGAGACCCGCCGAGAGCATCCGGGAGACCAGGCGGGAGAGCCCGATCGACAACCCGACGCCGGGGTAGGTGTGGCGGTTGTCGGAGGCCAGCGAGTCGTAGCGTCCCCCGGAGCAGACGGAGCCGAGGCCCTCGTGACCGGCGACGAAGGTCTCGAACACGGTGCCGGTGTAGTAGTCCAGACCGCGTGCGATGGAGAGGTCGGCGAGGATCACGCCGGGCACGGACGCCTCGACCCGCTCCATGACGGCGGTGAGCTCGGCGATGCCTTCCTCGACCATCTCGCCGCTGCCCCCGAGATCTCGCACACGCTGCGCGAACGACGAGTCGCGGGTGCGGATGGCGGCGAAGTCCAGGCACGCCTGGGCCTGCTCCGCGCTCGCCCCGGCCTCGGAGATCAGCTGCTCCCGCACCGTGTCCGCCCCGAGCTTGGGCAGCTTGTCGAGGATGCGCAGCACGGCGGGGTGGTCCTCGAGGCCGAGGGAACGGAAGAAGCCCTCGGACAGCCGCCGTGTGTTGGCGTGGATCGTGACACTGGGCAGCGGCAGCCGGTCGAGGATCTCGGCCATCACCACGGCGACCTCGGCCTCGATGTGCCCGGGCAGGGTGTCCTGGCCGACCACATCGAGATCGGCCTGGTAGAACTCACGGAACCTGCCCTCCTGGGGCCGCTCCCCGCGCCACACCTTCTGGATCTGGAAACGGCGCAGCGGGAAGGTCAGATCGTTCTGGTGCTCCAGGACGTATCGGGCCAGCGGCACCGTGAGATCGAAGTGCAGCCCGAGAGTGCGGGAGGGATCGGCTCCGGAATCATCTCCCCCGCCGTCGGAGTCCTCGGCGTGCAGCCGCCGCAGCACGTAGACCTCCTTGTCGATCTCCCCCTTGCGCAGAAGCTGCTCGAGCGGCTCGACCGCACGCGTCTCGATGCCGGAGAATCCGTGCAGCTCGGCGACCTCGCGGAACACGTCGATCACATGCTGTTCGACGAGACGCTCGGCGGGGAGCCATTCCGGAAATCCGGACAGACGAGAGGTCTTCGGGGTCTTCGCCATGCGGGGCACATCCTTATCGGGTCGTCGGCAGGGGCGGCGAGCGTCCATTATCTCCCGCGTGCGGCGGCCCGTGCTGACGCCGGACGGTGACAAAGACCTGGGGTGCTCGCTGTAGAGTTCCGTGAAGTGGTTCGTCCCTTCCCGGGGCGTTCCGCGAGCCAGCCCGGCCGCCGCACGAGGCGGCAGTGTCCCGCCCTGCAGCGGATCCCTTCGAAGGAGCTCAATCGTGAGCGAGTCCGAGACCCCCGTCCCCGCGTCGAACCCTGCCGGTCAGGAACCCGGACCGACCGCCGATCAGGTCAGCGACCAGTCCCCCGCGTCCGACTCCCCCGAATCGGCGCAGCCCGCGGAGGCCAGCAGCGCCTCCGGCGACGTCTCCGACGAGGGCGCTCCGGCCCCTGCCGCGGACGCGCCCGAGGCCGTTGCGGATCCCGAGGCGGTGCCGGAGCCCGGCGCCGAGTCTGATGCCGACGCACCGGCAGAGCCCGGCGCGGAGACCGGTGCCGACGCACCGGCGCAGGCCGGCGCCGAGTCTGATGCCGATGCGCAAGCAGATGTTCAGCCGGACGCCGACACGGAGGTCCATGCTGAGTCCGAATCCGCGACCGACGCCGCTCCGGAAGCGGACGCCCAGACCGAGACCGGTTCGGAAGCCCCCGCCGAGCCGGAGCGCGACACCGAGGCCCCATCCGCTGAGCAGACCGAGCCGGCACCCGACCCCGCGCCGCGACCGACACCGCGTCCGGCTCCCGGGCCCAAGCCCGGCGTTCCCTCGCCGGCGGCCCTGGCGGGGAAGAAGCCCACCGCTCCCCTGGTGCCGGTCGCACCGCCCGTCACCGATTACGACGCGGAGCAGCTGGCCGCGGCGAAGGCCTTCGGGTCCGTCGATGAAGAGGGCACGGTGACCGTCCAGGACGGCACGCAGGTGCGCACCATCGGCACGACCACCGAGACGGACCGCGACAAGGCCCTCGATCCCTATGCTCGCGGCTATCTCGACCTGGTCGCCTTCCTGGACCTGACCCAGAAGACCCTCAACGCTCCGGAGCACACGCAGAACGAGCTGAACCGATTGCTCGAGAACCTGCGCAAGAAGATGAAGGAGCCGCAGGTCGTCGGCGACATCCCGGCTCTGAGGGCGCGAGCGAACGAGCTGCGCGAGAACGCCAAGTCGAAGATCCAGGCCCTCGAGGCGAAGCGCGCCGACGAGCGGGCCGAGGCCACCCGGCGCCGCACCGAGTTCGTCGAGTCGATCGAGGCGCTGGTCGCGACCGATCCTGAGCAGATCTCCTGGAAGAAGGCCGGGGACACCATGCGGCAGATGGTCCCGCGCTGGAAGCAGATGCAGACGGAGGACGTCTCGCTGGACCGTCCCACCGAGGAGAGCCTGTGGAAGCGGCTCTCCGCCGCCCGGGCCACCTTCGACCGGATGCGCAAGCAGTTCTTCTCCCAGCTCGATGAGAAGCACACGGAGGCGGCGGCGATCAAGGAGGACCTCATCGCCCGCGCCGAGGCGATGCAGGACTCCACCGACTGGGGACCGACAGTCCGCGCCTTCAAGGACCTGATGGAGCAGTGGCGCAGTGCGCCGCGCGGCAGTCGCAAGAAGGATGACGCGCAGTGGAAGCGGTTCAAGGCGGCCCAGGACCGCTTCTTCGACGCTCGGAACGCGGATCTCCAGCAGATCGAGGCCGAGCAGCGCAAGAACCTCGAGGTCAAGGAGGCGCTGCTCGTCGAGGCCGAGGAGATCGACCCGACGGCGGACGTCGATGCGGCGAAGGCGAAGCTGCGCTCGATCCAGGATCGCTGGGAGGAAGCGGGCAAGGTGCCCCGCTCCGACATGCGACGGATCGACGAGCGTCTGCGCAAGGTCGAACGGAGCGTCAAGAACGCCGAGCAGGAGGAGTGGCGTCGCACCGATCCCCGCACCCGCGCCCGGGTCGAGGGCGTCTCCTCCCAGCTGCACTCGGCGATCGCCTCGTACGAGGAGGCGCTGGAGAAGGCCCGTGCCACCGGTGACCCTCAGAAGATCGCCGAGGCGGAGTCCGCGCTCGAGGCCCGCAAGGAGTGGCTGGCAGTGATCGAGCGCTCCGCCCAGGATCTCGGCTGACCGGTCCGCCACGGTTCCTCCCCGCGCCCCGCCCGTCCACATCGACGGGCGGGGCGTTTGCCGTCGGGGGCCCCGCGGGTCAGAGTCGGTGCATGAGATCGACGAGGCCGGCGAACAACGCGCGCCAGCGTATGGTCCCCGGCCCGAGAGCGGTCGGGCCTCCTCCGCTGCCGACGGGGCTCTGCGCCGCCTGGTCGCATCATGCTGCCGAGCTGGCGGTCCCCCTGGGCGCCGGCCTGGAGCGCTGGGCGGAATCGCCCTCGGTCCAGACCATGGTGAAGGACGGGCTGCTGGCGCGGCTGCTGCCGGGCATCTTCCTGCCTCCCGACGCGATGCGCTCTGCCATCGACCGTGCTCTCGCGCTGGGGTGCGCTCTGGGCGGTCGCCTCCAGTCGTACCACGTGATCGCGGGGCCGTCGGCAGCCTGGGTCCTGCTCGGCGGGGAGCCTCCCGCGCCGGCCGAGCTGATCTCACCGGCCCATCGCGGTCCCGTCGCCGGCACGACGGTGCGCCATTGCCGGTTGCGTCCGCTCGAGGTGGAGACGATCGGCGGGGCCCCGGTCACCGAGCCGGTCCGCACCGCCGTCGACCTGCTGCGGTTCAGCCCCGACCACGTGGCGCAGCCGGCGCTGACCCGGCTGATCGCCAGCGGGCACGTCCCGGAGGGGGCGGTCGAACAGCGATTATGGGAGATGGAGCGCTATCCCGGAGCGCGCGAGGCACGGCACCGGCTGCGCCGGATGATGCTGGAGCCAGCAGAGACGGCGGCCTGAGATCAGCTCACGGTCAGAGGGGCTTCCGAGCCGACCGGTTTGCCGTCTCCGGTGACCCGGTAGACGTCATAGACGCCCTCGACACGACGCACCTGTGCCAGGACCGACTGCAGATGGGAGGGATCGGCCAGTTCGAAGGAGAAGTACGTCGAGGCCAGTCGGTCCGAGTTGGACTGTGCGGAGGCCGACTGCAGATTCACCTGCTGCTCGGAGATCACCAGGGCGAGGTCCGTCAGGAGCCGCGGACGGTCCAGGGCCTCGACCTTGATGTGGACCAGGTAGGCCGTGCTGTGCCTGCCGGACCACGCCACATCCACGATCCGGTCCGCCTGCCTCTCCTGCAGCTGGATCGCGTTCGAACACCGCGAATGGTGCACCGAGATGCCGGAGCCGCGCGTGACGAAGCCGATGATGGGGTCACCGGGGACTGGGGCGCAGCACTTGGCGAGCTTGACCCAGAGATCGGTCTGGCCGTCGACGATCACGCCCTGGTCGGTCTCCGCGGTGTGCCGTTCGGAGCGGCTGGGCCGTGAGCGCGCCCGGGAGGGCAGCGTCATCTCCGCCAGGTCCTCCTCGGCGCCGTCCGACCCGCCGAAGACGGCCCGAAGCTTCTCCACCACGTGCTGCGCGCCGGTGTGGCCCTCGCCGATGGAGGTGTAGAGCGAGTCGACCGAGGGAAGGTTGAGATCGGTGGCGACCGTGGCGAGCGTGTCGTGGGTCAGCAGTCGCCGCATCGGCATGTCCTGGCGCCGCAGCGCCTTGGCCAGTTCGTCCTTCCCCCGCTCGAGCGCTTCGCCGCGGCGTTCCTTGGAGAACCAGTGGCGGATCTTGCTGCGAGCACGGGGAGACTTGACGAAGCCGAGCCAGTCCCGGCTGGGCCCCGCGTCCGGCGACTTGGAGGTGAACACCTCGACCACGTCGCCCGTGGACAGCGCGGATTCGAGCGAGACCAGGCGCCCGTTGACCCGGGCACCGATGGTGCGGTGCCCGACCTCCGTGTGCACCGTGTAGGCGAAGTCGACTGGTGTCGATCCCTGCGGGAGCGCGAGCACGTCCCCCTTCGGGGTGAAGACGTACACCTCCTGCGTGTTGATCTCGAAACGCAGCGAATCCAGGAACTCGCCGGAGTCGGTGGTCTCCTTCTGCCAGTCCATGAGCTGACGCAGCCAGGCGGCCTCGTTGGCGATGGGCTTCGACGCCGCGTCGCCGCCGTGGCCGGCCATCGCCTTGTACTTCCAGTGCGCCGCGACGCCGTACTCGGCGCGCCGGTGCATCTCGCGCGTACGGATCTGGACCTCCACGGGCTTTCCGGTGGGGCCGATGACCGTGGTATGCAGAGACTGGTACAGGTTGAACTTGGGCAGGGCGATGTAGTCCTTGAACCGGCCCTGGACCGGTGACCAGCGCGCGTGCAGCGTGCCGAGAACCCCATAGCAGTCGCGCACGGTGTCCACCAGCACCCGGACCCCGACCAGGTCGTAGATGTCGGTGAAGTCCCGGCCCCGCACGATCATCTTCTGGTAGATCGAGTAGTAGTGCTTGGGTCGACCGGTGACCTCGGCCTTGATCTTCGCCTTCTTCAGGTCCTCGAGGATCTGGGAGGAGACCGTCCTGAGGTACTGGTCCCGGGCCGGTGCATGCTGGGCGACGAGGCTGACGATCTCCTCGTACACCTTGGGGTAGAGCACCTGGAACGAGCGGTCCTCGAGTTCCCACTTCATGGTGTTCAGACCGAGGCGGTGCGCGAGCGGCGCGTAGATCTCGAGCGTCTCCTTGGCCTTGCGCTCGGCCGAGGCAGGGGGGACGTACTTCCAGGTCCGCGCGTTGTGCAGGCGGTCGGCGAGCTTGATCAGCAGGACCCGCACGTCGCGGCTCATCGCCACGATCATCTTGCGGACCGTCTCGGCCTGCGCGGCTTCGCCGTAGGTGACCTTGTCCAGCTTGGTCACGCCGTCGACCATCACGGCGATCACCTCACCGAACTCCTCCCGGAGCTTGTCCAGCGAGTAGTCGGTGTCCTCGATGGTGTCGTGGAGCAGGGCCGCGGCCACCACTTCTGCCGGCGAGCCCAGTTCCGCCAGGATCGTCGCGACCGAGACCGGGTGGGTGATGTACGGATCGCCGCTCTTGCGCGTCTGCCCGCGGTGGGCGCGCTCGGCGACCGCATACGCCCGCTGGACCAGGGCGAGGCTCTCCTTCGGGCTGACCGCTGACATGGTCTCCAGCAGCGGCGCCAGCAGCGGGTCCGCTGTCCCGGAGCGGGGCGAGAAGAACGACAGCCGCGAACGCGGCTTGCGCGGTCCCTGGCTCTGACCCGCCGGGGCGGACGCCGCAGGGGGCGCCGGCGGAGTGGGCGGTGAGGGCGAGGCGGGCGCGCTGCGATCGGGACCCGGCGCCACGGCGTCGGCTCCCGTGGACTCGGATACGGACCGCTCCTGCACTGCGCACCTCCTGGCTCGGTCCTCCAGTCTACGCGCGCGCTCCCGGTTGCTCGGAGACGTCTTCGCAGGGCGAACAGGCGCCGGTGCGCCGGGCCGGATGCGCCCACTGCTCAGTTCGGGATGGACCAGACCGTCGTGAGAGGCACCCCGGGGAGCCGGTCGCGCCCGCGCAGGCCCTCCAGCTCGATGAGAAAGGAGGCACCGACCAGGTCCACGTCGAACCGTCGGGTGAGTTCGACGGTGGCTGCGGCGGTGCCCCCGGTCGCCAGGAGATCGTCGACAACCAGCGTGCGGGCGCCGGCCGGGAGCGAATCCTGCGGGATCTGCACGACGGCACTGCCGTACTCGAGGTCATAACTGAGCGACGCCGGGGTGCCGGGGAGCTTGCCGGCCTTGCGCACCGGGATGAACCCGGCTCCCATCTCGTACGCGAGCGGGGCACCCAGGACGAAGCCGCGGGCCTCGGTTCCCACGACGTACTCGATGCCGTCGGGAAGGATCGAGCTCCAGTACCGGATGACCGAGCGCAGGGCGGCGCCATCGCGCAGCAGCGGGGTGATGTCCCGGAACAGGACGCCGGGTTCGGGGAAGTCCGGGTGCTCGGTGATGTGGGAGCCGCGCAGCTCCTCGATCTCCTCCGCGGACGGCACCGGCTCGCTCATCGCGAGCCCCGTCCGGGGACGTTGCGGCCACGGCGCGTGGTGCGGCGCGGCTGGCGGCGCTCGCGACGTGCCGTGCCGTCGGCCGGTTCGCCGGTCCCCGAGAGGTCTCCCTCGGCGTCGGGCTCGCTCCGATCCCCGTCTTCCGTGTGCTCGGGATCGCCGTGGTCACCGTTCTCGTCCCCGCGGTCCTGGTCCGAGCCGTCCACGTCCGAGCCGTCCTCGTCCGATCTGTCGGCGTCAGAGTCATCCGCGTCCGAGTCGTCCGGGCCCGCGTCGTCCGCGCCGGCGGCGTCATCGGCCGTGCCGGACTCATCGCCGACGGTGCCGCTGCGGCGCCCCTGCTCGACCCGCCGGGTGTGCGCGGCGATGCCGGACTCCCGGGAACGCAGGTCCACGAGAAGACCCGGGGCCAGGAAGATCGAGGAGTAGGTGCCGGCGAAGATGCCGATGAACAGGGCGAGCGCGATATCCTTGAGCGTCCCGGCTCCCAGCAGGAAGGCGCCGATGAAGAGAATCGATCCCACCGGGAGCAGCGCGACGACCGAGGTGTTGATCGATCGCACCAGGGTCTGGTTCGCGGCCAGCTCGACCCGATCCGAGTACGTCGCCGTCGACTGTGCCGTCAAGCCCGCCGTGTTCTCGCGCACCTTGTCGAAGACGACGATGGTGTCGTAGAGGGAGTAGCCCATCACCGTGAGGAACCCGATCACGGTGCCGGGCGTGATCTCGAAGCCCACCACTCCGTACACCCCTGCGGTGAACAGCATGTCGTGCACGAGCGCGGTCATCGCCGCGGCGGAGGACTTGAGGTTGCGGAAGTACAGCGCCATCGTGGCCGCGACCAGCACCAGGAAGACGAGAACCCCGCGGAGCATCTTCTGGGTGATGTCCGTGCTCCACACCGGCCCGATGTACGAGGTCGAGACCGTATCGGTGGACACCCCGTAGGCGGAGGCGAGGTCCTCGGCCAGTGCGGCCGTCTGGCCGGAGTCGAGCTGTTCGGTCTGGACCCGCATCGTGTCCTGACCGATAACGGTCACCTTGGGCTCGTTGTCCGGCAGCTGCTCGCGCACCACGTCCCGGGCGATGGCCTGGTCGGTATCGCTGACACCGGCGACCTGGAACTCCGATCCGCCGGTGAACTCGATGCCGAGGTTGGGTCCGCGCAGCACGGCCAGCCCCGCCAGGATCACCACGACCACGACACTGATCAGGTACCAGGTGCGTCGGCGCCGCACGATCGGGACGGTACGACGCCCCGCGTGGAGGTCATTGCCCATCCGGGAGAAGGTCGCACTCATCGGCTCTCCTCCTCGGAGTCGTCGTCTCTCGTGTCGGTCGGGCCGGAGCCGTCCGCCCGCCCCGGGTCGTTCTCAGGGCCACCGCCGTCGGCCCGGTGTTCGTCGCCGGCCCCGGATGGTTCCTCGGCGGAGCCGTCGCGTTCGGCGGCCTCCCGGGCCAGGCGGGCCTTGCGCGCGGCCAGCGGCTCGCGGGGCTCCTCCTCGTCCTCGTCTCCGCCGCTGGACCGCAGACGGCCGCGACCGGCGTAGGCGGGGACGCTGCGGCCCAGGACCGCCGGGTCCAGGCCGCTCCAGGGGTGGCCCTTCCCGAAGAACCGGGTGCGCACCAGGACCTGCAGGATCGGGTGGGTGAACAGGAAGACGACCAGGAGGTCGAGCACCGTGGTCACACCGAGGACGAAGGCGAAGCCGCGGACGCTGCCGGTCGAGAGGATGTAGAGCACGATCGCGGCGATCAGGTTGACCGAGTCGGAGGCGAGGATCGTGCGTTTGGCGCGGTTCCACCCATGGTCGACGGCCGCGACGATGCCCCTGCCCTCGCGGATCTCGTCACGGACGCGTTCGAAGTAGACGATGAACGAGTCCGCGGTGAAAGCGATGGCCACCACCAGGCCGACGACGCCGGCCAGTGACAGGCGGTACCCGATCTCGGGGAGGTTCGAGAGCACCGTCAGCACGCCGTAGGTGAGCGTGCCCATCGCCAGGAGGCTGGCCGCGGTCACCAGCGCCAGCGCCCGATACTGGAAGAAGGCGTAGGCGACGACCAGGGCGAGGCCGATGAGGCCCGCGATCAGTCCCATCTGGAGCTGGTCGGCACCCAGGGTCGCGGAGATCTGCTGTTCCGAGGCGACCTCGAACTCCAGCGGCAGCGCGCCGAAGCGCAGCTGATCGGACAGCTGGCTCGCCTCCTCCTGGGAGAAGTTCCCCGAGATCGAGGCTTCACCGCCCGTCGAGGGCTCCTGGACCTGCGGCGCGGAGATCACCAGCCCGTCCAGCACGATGCCGAAGGCCTGGGTCGCCCCCTCGCCGTTGTACAGCGCGGAGGTCATGTCCGCGAAGGCCTGGGACCCTTCCTCGTGGAAGCTCATGTTCACGACGTAGTAGCCGGTGGGCTGCCCGGTGGGAGTCATGTCGGAGGCGACGCCGGCATCCTCGATCGCGGAACCGGCCACCACCTCCGGCCCGAGCAGCAGCTTCTGCGTGCCCGCCGTGTCGCAGGCGACGACCGGCTCATCGGCGGCGGCGTCGGAGACCTTCTCCTGCTGAGCGGCCGGATCGGTGCAGTCGACGTTCATCAGCTCGGTCTGCAGCTCCGGGGTGAGCCAGTCCATCGACCACGCCGGGTACTGCAGCTCACCCTCGGCCGGGGCTTCCTGCGGAGCGAGCGAGGAGTCGCCGCTGACCGGCCCGTCGAACTTCTGCTGCGAGGGATCCGCCGGAGCGGAGGACGTCTGGTCGGTCGTCTCGGAGCCGGAGCCCGTGTCCGATCCGCCACCGGAGTCCGAGAGCCCACCGGCGTCGGAGCCGCCGCCGTCGGAGGCGCCGGCGCTCTCGGGGGCGACCATGCCCAGCACCGGGCGGAAGGACATCGCGGCGGTCTGCCGGAGGGCTTCTGAGGTCTCCTGGTCCAGCTGTCCGGGGACGTCGATGACGATGTTCGTCCCGCCCTGGATGCTGATCTGCGTCTCCGCGACGCCCAGGGCGTTGACGCGCTGGGAGATGATCTGGCGAGCCTGCTCCATGGCGGCCGGATCGATCTGCGCGCCGTCGCGGGACTCGGCCTGGAGGATGACCTGGGTGCCGCCCTCGAGGTCGAGTGCGAGCTCAGGGGCTGGTTCCCAGCCACCTTTGGCGACCCCGGCACCGATCCCGCCGCCCAGCAGCAGGATCAGCACCGCGAGGGCCGCTAGGGCGATGCGACGTGCGGGCATGGGGCAGAGTTCCTCAGGACGACGGAGAGATCACGGGTGGTTCGGGGCACCGCTCAGCGGTCGCGACGGTCCTCGTCGCGGGCGGCGTCGTCGGACGTGGTCACGCCGGGAACATCACCGCGGTTCGCAGAGCTCTCGCCCTCGAGCGCTTCGTCGTCGGCGTCCTCGTCGAGGTTCTCGTCGTCCAGACCCTCCGGGTCGACCTTCATGGCGATGGCCTGACGGGCCCACTTGGTCTGGGCGCCGTTCTCGGACTCCAGGATCACGATGTCGTCGAAGGAATCGACGATCAGGCCGTAGAAACCGGAGTGCGTGCGGACCTCGTCGCCGACGCCCAGGGCGTTGACCAGCTCCTGTTGCTTGCGCTGCATCTTCTTCTGGCGGTTCGACATGAACAGCAGGGGCAGCATCATGACTGCGAAGATGAGCAGGAGAGGAAGGAGGGATTCCACGGATTTCCTTTCGGCGGACAGCGGCGGTCCCGGCATGTTCTGCGCGAGCAACGGCCCTGCCGCGGACGGCTGACCATCCCACTGTACCCGCCGAGTCGGGACGTTCCTCCCAGCCGTTGCGCGACGACGACACCGATCCGGTCCGTCCCGGTGCCGCCTGGGTCTCAGAACCGGCCGAGCATCGGCGCGGTGCCCTCCGGACCCTCCGGTGGCTCCTGGCCCAGATGCGTCCAGGCCGCCGGAGCCGCGGCTCTCCCGCGCGGAGTGCGCAGGAGGAAACCCTCCCGCACCAGGTACGGCTCCACCATCGTCTCGACCGTCTCGGTCTCCTCCCCGACCGCCACGGCGAGCGTCGACAGGCCCACCGGGCCGCCGGCGAAGCGGCCGCACAGGGCGGAGAGCACGGCGCGATCCAGGCGGTCCAGCCCTCGCTCGTCGACCTCGTACACGCGCAGAGCCTCCTTCGCGGCGGCGAGATCCAGGCGGCCGCTGCCGCGCACCTGTGCCCAATCGCGCACCCGCCGCAGCAGACGGTTCGCGATGCGGGGCGTGCCCCGGGAGCGGGAGGCGATCTCCACCCCGGCCTCCTCGACGAGATCGACCTCGAGACGGAGCGCGGAGCGGCGGACGACCTCGCGCAGCTCGTGCGGGGCGTAGAAGTCCAGGTGGCCGATGAAGCCGAAGCGGTCGCGCAGGGGCGCGGGCAGCAGACCTGCCCGGGTGGTGGCCCCGACCGTCGTGAAGGGCGGCAGGTCCAGCGGGATGGAGGTGGCGCCGACGCCCTTGCCGACCACCACGTCCACCCGGAAGTCCTCCATGGCGATGTAGAGCATCTCCTCGGCGGGGCGCGCGAGGCGGTGGATCTCGTCGATGAAGAGCACCTCACCCTCGTCGAGCGAGGAGAGGATGGCGGCGAGGTCCCCGGCGTGCTGGATGGCAGGGCCCGAGGTGATGCGCAGCGGGGCGGACAGCTCGGCGGCGATGATCATCGCCAGCGTGGTCTTGCCCAGACCCGGCGGACCCGACAGCAGCATGTGCTCGGGGGAACGGCCCCGTGCGGTCGCGGCGTCCAGCACCAGCGAGAGCTGGTCGCGCACGATCTGCTGGCCGACGAACTCATCCAGCCGGCGCGGCCGCAGCGCCGCCTCGGCCGTGCGCTCCGGGGGCGCGGACTCCGGGTTCGTCACGGAGCTCCCGTCGCGGTCGTGCGCAGGAGCGCCGGCGGAGGGTTCCAGTGCGACCTCGTCGTCCTCGGGTGTCATCGGCTGCCTCCCAGGCGTCGCAGGGCGTGGCGAAGGAGCTCGGCGGCGTCCAGCCCCTCCCCCTCGTCGGCGCGCACGCCCTCGACGGCGGAGGCAGCAGCCTTCTCGGCCCAGCCCAGCCCGGCGAGAGCTTCGACCACGTCCGCATCGACGCCCGCCGCCGGGGCCGCCTCCGCATCTTCCCCAGAGGCCCCAGGGGCTCCGGAGGCTCCGGCGCCGACGGGGGCGGGCAGCTTGCCGCCCAGTTCGAGCAGCATGCGACTGGCGACCTTGGGACCGATGCCGGGGGTGCGGGCGATCGTCTTGACGTCCTGGTCGGCGACGGCGCGGCGCAGCTCCTCGGGGTCCAGGACGGCGAGGACCGCGAGCGCCGTCCGCGGCCCGATCCCGGAGACGGACTGCACGATGCGGAAGGTCTCGGCCTCCTCGGGATGCGGGAAGCCGAACAGAGTCATGGAGTCCTCGCGGACGACGAGCTCGGTGTGCAGGGTGAGTTCGACGCCGTGGCGGGTCGCGCTCAGCGCCTGGGGGGTGGTGCGGACGAGGTAGCCCACGCCGCCGACGTCCAGGACGAGGGCGTCGAGGTCGATACGGGCCACTCGCCCGGTCAGGGATGCGATCACGAGGCCACTCTAGAACGGGTGTTCGATCAGTGCCGGGAGGTGGACCGCTCCCGGGCGCGTCGAGCCTTCCGCTCCGCCTCGGCCCACACTGCCTGTGCGCTGGTGCGGGCTCCGCCGGTCGAGTCGAGGCTGACGGGTCCGGGGCCGCGCCACAGCTGCGTCAGAGCGATCGCCACCGCGTCGGAGGCGTCGGCCGGCTGCGGAGGCGCGTCGAGTCCGAGCAGCTTGACGAGCATCGTCTGGATCTGCTTCTTGTCGGCCCTGCCGCTGCCGGTGACCGCGGCCTTCACCTCGGAGGGTGTGTGCATCGCGATCGGTATCCCGCGTTCGGCGGCCTCCACGATCGCCAGACCGGAGACCTGCGCCGTGCCCATCACGGTGGAGATGTTGTTCTGGCTGAAGACGCGTTCGACGGCGACGACGTCGGGGGCGTACTCCTCGATCGCGCTGCGCAGCCCGCGGGTGATCGCGAGCAGGCGGTGGTCGATCCCGTCGGCGGCATCGGAGCGGACCACACCGGCGTGGACGAGTCGCGCTCGGCGAGCACCGGTGGAGTCGATCACGCCGATCCCGCACCGGGTCAGGCCGGGGTCGATCCCGAGCACTCGCATGGTCATCGGTGCCCGCCCGGCCGGTCAGGGACGCGGACAGGTGTCGCGGGGGCCGCCGGCTCCCTGCGGGCTCCCGCGTCCACCGGGATCACTCGGCGTCGTCGAGCTGCGCGGCGACGTCGTCAGGGATGTCGAGATTCGAGAAGACGTTCTGGACGTCGTCGCTGTCCTCGAGGGCATCGATCAGGCGCAGCGCCTTCCGGGCGCCGTCGAGGTCGACGGGAGTGCGCATGGTCGGCACGAACTGCGCCTCGGCGCTGTCGTAGTCGATGCCCGCCTCCTGCAGCGCTGTGCGCACGGCGACCACGTCGGTGGCTTCGGAGACGATCTCGAACGTCTCGCCCTCATCGCGGATCTCCTCGGCGCCGGCATCGAGGACGACCTCGAGCAGGGTGTCCTCGGTCTGGTCGCCCCGCGGGAGGGTCACGATGCCCTTGCGCTCGAACAGGTAGGAGACGGAGCCGGAATCGGCCATGTTCCCGCCGTTGCGGTTGAAGGCGAGGCGCACCTCGGAGACGGCGCGGTTCTTGTTGTCGGTCAGGCACTCCACCAGCACTGCGACGCCGCCCGGCGCGTACCCCTCGTACCACAGCGTCTCGTAGTCGACGGCGCCGCCGTCCAGGCCTCCGCCGCGCTTGACGGCGCGGTCGATGTTGTCATTGGGGACGGAGGTCTTCTTGGCCTTCTGGATGGCGTCGAAGAGCGTCGGGTTCGCAGTGGGGTCGGGTCCACCCATGCGCGCGGCGACCTCGATGTTCTTGATCAGCTTGGCGAACAGCTTGCCGCGCTTGGCATCGATGACAGCCTTCTTGTGCTTGGTGGTCGCCCACTTCGAGTGCCCTGACATCTCTCTCCTCCCGACTCGCCCGCCGGCCTCCGGCGGAATGCCGCCCCATTCTAGTGCCACTTCCCCGGGGCCCTCGTCGTGCCCGTGCCCTGGCGAGCTGGTCGGCTCCCCCGCACTCGCAGGGCTGCGCGCTGCACGTCCTCCGTGCGCGCTGCTACGAGGCCGTATCAGCGGTGCGCACGACGGGCTGGGTCAGAGACCCGATCAGACGGCGATCGGCGGTGATCCGCTCGAGCAGCTCGCGTTCGCGGCGCCGTGTCTTGGCCGATGGCTTGCCGTGCAGCACGCTGTTGCGCTCCATGCCCACCTCGATGGAGGCGCGGATGAGATCGCGCATCGCCATCCTGGCCACCGCGCCATGACGGGCGGCCCACTTCTCCGCCTTGCGGCGCTTTCCCATGGCGACCAGCATGTCCACTTCGGGCGGGGCGAACCAGCCCGAGCGGCCGTAGTCCGAGAGCTGGCGGCGCAGTATGTGGCGCTCGCGCAATCGCAGGAACAGCACGATCGCGACCAGCAGCACGAAGATCGGCACCTGCACGCTCACGTAGTAGCGCAGGAATCCGCCCAGCGGGTTCTGGGGATCGACCTCGAGGAAGAAGCTCGAGCCGTTCCACAGCGCGTGCAGGACCATGCCCAGCGAGAGCCCCCCGATACCGAGCCCGAAGTAGAGCATCAGGGAACGGCGCTCGGCCGCGATCCCGAGGCCCAGCCCGCACAGCGCGGTGAAGCAGACGTGGGCGAATGGAGAGAGCACGCCGCGCAGGAAGAAGGTCTCCCAGAACACGGCGACCTCCCCGGCGGCCTGCGCCTGGTGGAAGGACCGGCCGAAGTAGAGGATGTTCTCGGTGAACGCGAAGCCGCCGCCGATCAGCGCGGCATAGACCACGCCGTCGATCGGTCCGGCGATGTACTTGCGACCCCAGATCAGCAGCGCGACCAGCCCGAAGGACTTCATCGACTCCTCGATCACCGGCGCCTGGATCACCGCTCCCAGGAAGGACGCGGTGACCTCGCTGGGTTCGCTGGGGCTGATCCAGGAGGTGAACATCCCACCGAAGAGGAAGGTCAGGGCCACCGACCCGGCCGCGCCCCAGACGAAGGCGTAGATGACCGACGAGCGCGGCTGCGGCGTGTACCGGTCGATCCACCACACGGCGGTGAACACGATCGCCACGGGCACGAGCGCCGAGGTGAAGGCGACCAGGGAGGTCCCGAAGCCCAGCGGGAGGATCACGAAGAAGTACAGCAGGACGGCCACACCCGCGAGGCCGAGGAAGGTCAGCGTGAAGAAGACCCAGCGCACCCAGGGGCGACGACGCCGTATCCGCAGCGGCCCGGCTTCCCCCATCCGACCCGGCGCTCGGGGATCGACGCGCTCGACGTCGTAGGCGTATCCGGGATCGGGCTGTCCCGGTCGGCGCGGCGGGGCTCCGGTGGTGCTCATCGCTGCGGTCTCCTCTCGCTCCCCCGGTGCCGACTGCGGCGTCCGGGTGCTCCGTGCCCGCTCGTCCCGGCCGCCCGGACCTCGGTCATGCTAGCTCAGGGCCAGGCGTCGGCGTAGAGCCGACGCGTGTCCGCCAGCAGGATCGGGACGGCCTTGGTGCGGCCGATGATGGGCAGGAAGTTCGCATCGCCCATCCAGCGCGGGACCACGTGCTGGTGCAGGTGCGCGGCGATACCGGCACCGGCGACCGGCCCCTGGTTCATCCCCAGGTTGAAGCCGGCCGGGCCGGAGACCTCCCGGATGACCCGCATCGCGGTGCGGGTGAGCTCGGCGACCTCCCGCACCTCCGCGTCGTCGAGGTCGGTGTAATCGGCGACGTGACGGTACGGACAGATCAGCAGGTGCCCGGCGTTGTACGGGTAGAGGTTCAGGACCGCGTAGGCCACCTCGCCGCGGTGGACGATCAGCGCCTCCTCATCCGTGCGCTGCGGCGCGGAGCAGAAGGGACACTGATCACCGTCGTCGGGGTCGGCGGGCTTGTTCTCCCCGCCGATGTACGCCATGCGGTGCGGGGTCCACAGCCGCTGGGTGTCGTCGGGCTCGCCCGCGAAATCGCGTGGATCCTCGGCCCTCACACCTGTGCCTTCTCCCGGATCGAGGTCACGATCCGCTCGACGGCCTCGTCGACGTCGATGCCGTTGTCCTGGCTGCCGTCGCGCAGACGGAAGGAGACCGCCCCCTTGTCCTGGTCCTCGCCGCCGGCGATGAGGAGGTAGGGGACCTTCTCCTTGGTGTGGGTTCGGATCTTCTTCTGCATGCGGTCGTCGGAGGAGTCCACCTCGACGCGCACCCCGTGGGCCCGCAGCTTGGCCGCGACCTCCTCGAGGTAGGGCGCGTACTCGGCGGCGACGGGGACGCCGACCACCTGGACCGGGGCGAGCCACACCGGGAAAGCCCCGGCGTAGTGCTCCAGCAGCACACCGAAGAACCGTTCGATCGACCCGAACAGGGCCCGGTGGATCATCACCGGACGCTGACGCGACCCGTCGGGCGCGGTGTACTCCAGCTCGAACAGCTCCGGCTCGAAGAAGTCCAGCTGGATGGTCGAGAGCTGCCAGGTGCGGCCGATGGCGTCCTTGGCCTGCACGGAGATCTTGGGCCCGTAGAAGGCGGCGCCGCCGGGATCCGGGACGAGCTCGAGGCCCGAGGCGGTGGCGACCTCCTCCAGGGTGCGGGTCGCCTCCTCCCAGGTCGCGTCGTCGCCGACGGACTTCTCCGGGTCGCGAGTGGACATCTCGAGGTAGAAGTCGTCGAGGCCGTAGTCGCGCAGCAGGTCCAGCACGAAGCCCAGCAGGCTCGCCAGCTCGTCGCGCATCTGCTCGCGGGTGGTGTAGATGTGGGCGTCGTCCTGGGTGAAGCCGCGGGCGCGGGTGAGCCCGTGCACCACGCCGGACTTCTCGTAGCGGTAGACGCTGCCGAACTCGAACAGCCGCAGCGGCAGCTCACGGTAGGAGCGACCCCGGGAACGGTAGACGAGGTTGTGCATGGGACAGTTCATGGGCTTGAGGTAGTAGTCCTGGCCCTGCTTGGTGACGTTGCCCTCGGCGTCGTGCTCCTCGTCCACGTGCATCGGGGGGTACATCCCCTCGGCGTACCACTCCAGGTGCTTGGAGGTCTCGAAGAGGTTCTTCTTGGTGATGTGCGGGGTGGAGACGAAGGAGTACCCGGCCTCGACGTGGCGGCGACGGGAGTAGTCCTCCATCTCCATCTTGATCATCGCGCCCTTGGGATGGAACACCGGCAGCCCGGAGCCGATCTCATCGGGGAAGGAGAACAGATCCAGCTCACTGCCCAGACGGCGATGGTCACGGCGCTCGGCCTCGGCGACCCGCTCCTGGTAGGCCTTCAGCTCGTCCTTGGTGGGCCAGGCGGTGCCGTAGACGCGCTGCAGCATCGGGTTCTTCTCGCTGCCGCGCCAGTAGGCGGCCGCGGAGCGGGTCAGCGCGAAGCCGTTGCCGATGTGCTTGGTGCTCGGCAGGTGCGGACCCCGGCACAGGTCGGTCCAGACCACCTCGCCGCGGCGGTCGACGTTGTCGTACATGGTCAGCCCGCCGGCACCCACCTCGACGTCGGCGCCCTCGGCGGCGTCCTCGGCACTGGACTTCAGCCCGATCAGCTCGAGCTTGTACGGCTCGGAGGCCTCTTCAGCACGGGCGTCCTCGTCGCTGATCTCGCGGCGCACGAAACGCTGCCCCTGCTTGACGATGCGCCCCATCTCCTTCTCGAGAGCCTTGAGCGACTCGGGAGTGAAGGGTTCGGCGACCTCGAAGTCGTAGTAGAAGCCGTCGGCCACGGGCGGACCGATACCGAGCTTGGCCTCGGGGTTCGCCTTCTGCACTGCCTGGGCGAGCACGTGCGCGGCCGAGTGACGGAGGATGGAGAGCCCGTCCTCGCTGGAGATGTCGACGCCCTCGACCACCTGACCGTCTGCGAGGGTCGTCTCGAGATCACGCAGCTCGCCGTCGATACGCAGGGCGATAATCTCGGTGCGCCCCTCGAAGAGCGCGGTGCCCGTGGTCCCTTCCTCGAGTCGATGCGGGGATCCGTCGAGGGTGATGGCGATCTGGGCCACGGGAATGCTCCTTGGGTTCGGGTCGAGCCGGCCGACGATGCCGGCTCCGCAGACCATCGTACGGTCACGCAACCGCCCTCGCCGACCGCCCCACGGTGGGCACCCGGTCCTGTCGGGCGCGTGTGGAACGCCCGTGATGAAGGACGGGTTCCCTGACCCCCGGGCCCGAGTTCTTCGAGCCCCCGGCCGCTCGTCCCTGGCCTCACCCTGTCGACACCGCGCGAACTGACCTCAGGCGGGCCGGAAAAGGTCAGTTCACGCGGTATCGAGCGCTCTATCGAAGCGGGCCGGCGGGACGGGCCCGGGTAGGCGAGCCAGCGGGGGGCCCATCGAGGCGGGCCGGCGGGAAGGGCTCGGGTAGGCGGGCCGGCGCGACGCGCGGGCGGCATGTTGTGTGGCGGGGACGCTGGGCGGCACGAGGTCGCCCATCACGCTCCGCACAGCGAACAGCCCCGCCGCCCGATGAGGACGACGGGGCCGTTCGTGGTGGTGGGCGATACTGGGTTCGAACCAGTGACCTCTTCCGTGTCAGGGAAGCGCGCTACCGCTGCGCCAATCGCCCCTACCGGCGCCCGGGAGCGCCGATGGAGGTGGGTACGGGATTCGAACCCGTGTACACGGCTTTGCAGGCCGTTGCCTCGCCTCTCGGCCAACCCACCGGGAAATGCTCCTGCATCATACGAAACGGCGCTCCCGACTCGCGTCGGGCGCGCCGCTCCCGGAGCGGACAACCGGACTCGAACCGGCGACCCTCACCTTGGCAAGGTGATGCTCTACCAACTGAGCTATGTCCGCAATGCAACGATCCGGAGATCGCGCCGTGGGCGATACTGGGTTCGAACCAGTGACCTCTTCCGTGTGAAGGAAGCGCGCTACCACTGCGCCAATCGCCCGAAGGTGCTGGCCACCCTCTCGAGTGGACTCGCAGAAGCTTACACGAACCTCGCGGGCCGAATCGCCCTGCGGCGATGTGAGCTATGTCGTCCTGAGGGCGGCCCGGCGGCACTCTCGCCGAACTGCGCCGCCCCGGCCACCTCGACCACTCCACCGTTCAGCGGCTCCGACACTCCCTCCCGCACAGTCCCGCATACTCCCGCACGGGCCCGCACGCTCCGGCGCCGGCCGGCAGCCGGTACAGCCGATTCGCGACCACCCCTGCAGCCGATTCGCGACCACACCCCGCCTCGCACCGTGACGTCCGGCACTGCAGGCCATCAGCATTTGCGCCAGAAGGCGGGACCCGCATATCGTGTTCCCTCGTCGGCTCAGCCGATGTGCGGACATAGCTCAGTTGGTAGAGCATCACCTTGCCAAGGTGAGGGTCGCCGGTTCGAGTCCGGTTGTCCGCTCCACTCCTCCTCGCGCCTCCGGGCGTATGGGCGATTGGCGCAGCGGTAGCGCGCTTCCCTGACACGGAAGAGGTCACTGGTTCGAACCCAGTATCGCCCACCACCGAAGTACCTGTGCAGCCTCGGCCCGTCGGCCGGGGCTGTCGTCGTTCCAATGGTCGATGGCCTCCTCTGCGACCTGCCCCGTCGCACCCGGAGGCCGGCCCGGCCGGCTGCCGCCCCGGCCACTCGGTAGGCGGAGAGCCTGACAGGCGGAGAACCCGAACCGGATATCGCGCGGCACGGTTACCCTGAAGCCATGCAGATCTGGACCGGTCAGTCATACCCGCTGGGCGCCACCTTCGACGGCTCCGGCACCAACTTCGCCCTCTTCTCGGAGGTCGCCGAGCGCGTCGAGCTGTGCCTGATCGACGAGGACGGCGGGGAGACCGCGGTCGAGATCACCGAGGTCGATGCCTTCGTGTGGCATGTCTACCTGCCGTCGGTCCAGCCGGGACAGCGCTACGGATACCGCGTCCACGGCCCGTTCGATCCCGAAGCCGGTCACCGCTGCGACCCGTCGAAGCTCCTGCTGGACCCGTACGCGAAGGCCATCACGGGCATGGCGAGCAACCACCCCTCGCTGTACAGCTACCAGTTCGACGATCCGGATCAGCGCAACACCGAGGACTCGGCCGAGCACACGATGCACTCCGTGGTCGTCTCCCCCTTCTTCGACTGGGGCAACGACCATCCCCCGGCGCACGACTACCACGAGACCGTGATCTACGAGGCCCACGTCAGGGGCCTGACCATGCAGCATCCGGATCTCGATGACAGCATCCGCGGAACCTACGTGGCCATGGGCCACCCGGCGATCATCGAACACCTCACCGAGCTCGGCGTGACCGCCGTCGAGCTGATGCCGGTCCACCAGTACGTCCAGGACGGCCATCTCCTGGAGAAGGATCTGCGCAACTACTGGGGCTACAACACGATCGGCTTCTTCGCGCCGCACAACGAGTACGCCTACGCGGACGCTCCCGGGCAGCAGGTCCAGGAGTTCAAGCAGATGGTCAAGAACCTGCACGAGGCGGACATCGAGGTGATCCTCGACGTGGTCTACAACCACACCGCCGAGGGCAACCACATGGGCCCCACCCTGTGCTTCCGGGGCATCGACAACGCCGCGTACTACCGCCTCGTCGAGGACGACAAGGCTCACTACTACGACACCACCGGCACCGGGAACTCGCTGCTGATGCGTACCCCGCACGTACTGCAGCTGATCATGGACTCGCTGCGGTACTGGGTCACCGACATGCACGTGGACGGCTTCCGCTTCGACCTGGCCTCCACCCTCGCGCGCGAGCTGCACGAGGTGGACCGGCTCTCGGCGTTCTTCGACATCATCCAGCAGGATCCGATCATCTCCCAGGTCAAGCTCATCGCCGAGCCGTGGGACCTCGGCGAGGGCGGCTACCAGGTGGGCGGCTTCCCTCCGCTGTGGTCGGAGTGGAACGGCCGCTACCGCGACACGGTGCGCGACTTCCACCGCTCCGAGCCCGGCGTGATCGGGGACTTCACCTCCCGCCTCGCCGGCAGCTCGGATCTCTACCAGCACTCAGGCCGTACCCCCATCGCCTCGATCAACTTCGTCACCGCGCACGACGGGTTCACCCTCCGCGATCTGGTGTCCTACAACGAACGCCACAACGAGGCCAACGGCGAGGACAACAACGACGGCGAGAGCCACAACCGCTCCTGGAACTCGGGTGCCGAGGGCGAGACCGAGGACGAGGACGTCCTGGCGCTGCGGCTTCGACGCGCCAAGAATCTGATGGCCACGCTGCTGGTCAGCCAGGGCGTGCCGATGATCCTCCACGGCGACGAGATGGGCCGCAGCCAGGGCGGCAACAACAACACCTACTGCCAGGACAACGAGATCTCGTGGATGGACTGGGATCTGGACTCCGATCAGCGCGAGATGCTCTGGTTCACCCAGCAGATGATCGCTCTGCGCCGTGAGCATCCGATCTTCCGCCGGCGCCGCTTCCTGCAGGGCGACGTGCGCGACGACGCCGAATCGTCCCTGCCGGACGTCGAATGGATCGGTACCGACGGCGCCCAGATGTCCTCCGAGGACTGGGATGCCGCCGAGAACAAGTGCCTGACCATGTTCCTCAACGGCTCTGCCATTCCCGAGCCGAACTCGCGCGGTGAGCGCATCGTCGGGGACTCGGCACTGGTCATGTTCAACGCCTCCGGCAACGCCGTCGACTTCACGCTGCCACCCGAGGATCACGGAGAGCGCTGGACGGTCGTCCTGGGGACCGGCGGCGCCCTGGACCTCGGCGCTCAGGTCTCGGCCGGGGAGACCCTGTCGCGGGCGGGACATTCGCTGCTGATCCTCATGCGCCCGCCGATGGATCTCGACGGGGAGAGCTCACCGGCCGAGGATTTCGACCAGCCCGTCCGCGCCTGATCCGGGAGCCTCCGCGCCGGAGGCTCCGCCCCCATAAGGAGAGCAGCCCGCCGTGACCAGCGACCTCGCCCCTCCGCCCCCGGACAGCGCCCGCGCGGCGGCTGTCCCGACCTCGACCTATCGGCTCCAGCTGCACGAGGGGTTCACGGCCGACGACGCCGCTGCCCTGGTGCCCTATCTGGCCCGGCTCGGCGTCGGGCACGTCTTCTGCTCCCCCGTCCTCCAGGCCGCGCCGGGCTCCACCCACGGGTACGACGTCGTCGACCACTCGCGGATCAGCGCGGAGATCGGCGGCGAGGACGCGCTGCGTCGCCTCGCCGACGCCGCCCATGCGCACGGGATGGGCATGATCGTCGACGTGGTGCCCAACCACATGGCGATCCCCACCCCGATCTGGCACAACCGTGCGCTGTGGTCAGTGCTCCGCGACGGCCCGCGCTCGCCGTTCGCCGACTGGTTCGACCTCGATCCGTCGGCCGAGCGATCCATCCTGGTACCCGTGCTGGGCCGCCCGATCGGCGCCGTCCTGGCCGACGACGAGATCACCGTGGGCGAGAAGGAGATCCCACAGGCCGACGGCACGGCCAGCACCGAGACCGTGGTGCGCTACTACGACCATGTCCTGCCCGTCGCCGAGGGCACCGAGCACCTGGGGCTGGCCGATCTGCTGGAACGCCAGTGGTACCGCCTGGCCTACTGGAAGGTCGCGGACGACGAGCTGAACTACCGTCGCTTCTTCGATGTCGACACCCTCGCGGCGGTCCGCGTGGAGCTGCCGCACGTGTTCGAGGCGACGCACGCCACGCTGCTGCGGCTGCAGGCCGAGGGGATCATCGACGGGTACCGGATCGACCATCCCGACGGCCTCACCGACCCTCGCGGCTATCTGCGCGACCTCGAGGACGCCACCGGCGGGGCGTGGACCGTGGTGGAGAAGATCCTCGAGGGCGAGGAGCGCCTGCCCGGCGATTTCCCCTGTGCCGGCACCACCGGCTATGACGCCCTGTGGAGGGTCGGGGGCCTCTTCCACGATCCGCACGGCGCTCTGGGACTGACCCACCTCTGGCAGCGCCGCACCGGTGACCTGCGGCCGTTCTCCGAGATCGCCCGGGAGTCCACCGAGCACATCATCTCCACCAGTCTCTGGGCCGAGATCGAACGTCTGACCTCCCTGATCTACGCCATCTGCCAGGAGGACATCCGGCTGCGGGACACCACCCGGCGCAACATCCAGAAGACGGTCATGGCCCTGCTGTCGGCCATGGACCGGTACCGGGCCTACATCGTCCCCGGCGAACCCGCCCCCGGTTCCGAGCGCGCCGTGATCGAGCAGGCGGCGGAGAGAGCTCAGCGCGAGCTCGGCGACGACGAGGACCTGGTGACGACCCTGGAGACCGTCGTGGCCCTGGTGTGCGGGGACGAGGTCGGCAGTGCGGGCCGCACCGAGAGCCCGGCGCGCGCCGAAGTGATCGTCCGCTTCGCCCAGACCTGCGGCCCCGTGCACGCCAAGGCGTTCGAGGACACGGCCTTCTACCGCTACACCCGCTTCCTGGCGGTCAATGAGGTGGGCTCGGATCCGGAGCACATCGGCGTCGAGCCCGACGATCTCCACGATCACGCCCAGACGATGGTCCTCACCTGGCCCGACACCATGACCACCCTGTCCACGCACGACACCAAGCGCAGCGAGGACGTGCGCGCCCGCCTGGCCGTGCTCACCGAGCAGCCGCTGGAGTGGGCGCTGGTGGTCCAGGACCTCGACCGGGTCACCGCCGAGGTGCGCGGGGATCGGGTCGACGGCGCCATCGAGCTGCTGCTGTGGCAGACCCTCGCCGCCTGCTGGGACCTGCCCGGCTCGGACGCCCCCCGGATCACCGCCGAGCGGCTCGAGGAGTACCTGGTCAAGGCGATGCGCGAGGCCAAGACCCACACCACCTGGACCGACCAGGACACGGAGTACGAGCAGCAGGTGCTGGACCTGGGCCGGGCGGCGCTGGCGCACGACGAGGTCGACCGCATCCTGACGGACTGGACCCGGCGCACGCTGGCGGTCCAGCGCACCGCGATCCTGGGCCAGAAGCTGATCCAGCTGACGATGCCCGGGGTGCCCGACGTGTACCAGGGCAACGAGACCGTCGACCTCTCACTCGTGGACCCCGACAACCGCCGACCCGCCGACCATGCCGGACACGCCGAAAGGCTGGCGCGGATGATTGACGGCGCGGGACCCGACGGGATCGGGGACGAGAAGCTGTGGCTCACCCACCGCGCGCTCGTCCTGCGCCGGGAGCGACCGGAGCTGTTCCAGGGGCGTGAGGCCACCTACCGGCCGCTGCCCACCACCACCGCCCACGCCGTCGCCTTCGGCCGGGCCCGCGGAGAGGGACCCGTCGAGGTCGTCACCGTCGTCACCCGTCTCGCCCACGGCCTCGCCCAGCGGGGCGGATGGGGCGATGCCTGGATAGCCCTGCCCGACGGCCGCTGGCGCGACACCCTCGGCGGCGCGGAGTTCGACGGCGGGCGGCTCGCCCTGGACGAGCTCCTGGCCGACGCGCCGATCGCCCTGCTGGTCCGGTGCGGCGCCGCGGAATCCGCCCCGTCCCACCCGTCCCCTCCTGCCCAGGAGTCGCGATGAACGACCCCGTCCCTGCTCCGGTGGCCCCGCGCGCCTACGACCGCTACCAGCTGTGGGCGCCCTCGGCCGATGCCGTCACCGTCCGGATCGACGGGAACGAGCACGCGATGCGTCCGGCCGGGGACGGCTGGTTCACCCTCGACGACGTCCCCGCCGTCCCCGGAGCCCGCTACGCCTTCCGTCTCGATGACGACGAGCGCTGGCTGCCCGATCCCCGGTCGCTCTGCCAGCCCGACGGCGTCCACAGCGACAGTGAGGTGGTCGACCCCCGGCTGCTGGGTGGATCCGTCGGCTGGGCGGGCCGCAGCCTGCGCGGCCGCGTGCTCTACGAGCTACACGTGGGGACCTTCACGGCGGGGCCCGAGGGGCACGGAGGCACATTCGACTCCGCGATCGAGCGGCTCGACGATCTCGTCGACCTCGGCGTGGACGCCGTCGAGCTGATGCCGGTGGCCACCTTCCCCGGGGATCGTGGTTGGGGGTACGACGGCGTCGGGCTGTACGCGGTCCACGCCGCCTACGGCGGCCCCGCCGGCCTGGCGCGGTTCCTCGACGCCGCCCATGAGCGCGGTCTCGCGGTGATCCTGGACGTGGTGCACAACCATCTCGGACCCGCCGGCAACTATCTGGGGCAGTTCGGCCCCTACTTCACCGACCAGCACGAGACCCCGTGGGGCCAGGCGATCAACCTCGACCAGCCCGGCTCCCGCCACGTCCGCGACTTCCTGCTGGGCAGCGCACGACAGTGGCTCGTCGACCTGGGCCTGGACGGCCTGCGACTCGATGCCGTGCATGAGCTCCGCGACGACTCCGAACGCCACTTCCTGGCCGAGCTGGCCGACGCCGTCGCCGTCTGGGAGAGCGAGACCGGTCGCGAGCTGACCCTGATCGCGGAGTCGGACCGCAACGATCCGACCACCGTCACGCCCACCGCGGCCGGTGGCCTCGGCATGGACATGCAGTGGGCCGACGACGTCCACCACGGCGTGCACGCGTGGATCTCCGGCGAGCGCCAGGGCTACTACGGCGACTTCGGATCCGCCGACGTGCTGGCGAAGGTCCTCGCCCGCGTGTTCCGGCACACCGGCACGTACTCGAGCTTCCGCGGGACGGTGTGGGGTCATCCCGTCGATCCCGGCTCGCCGTCCTACGACGCCCATTCCTTCGTGACCTTCCTGCAGGACCACGATCAGATCGGCAACCGCGCCGCCGGCGACCGGATCCATCACTCGCTGACCGCCGGTGAGCACGCCGCCGCGATCGCCCTGATCCTGCTGGGTCCGGGCACCCCGATGCTGTTCCAGGGCGAGGAGTGGGCGGCCTCGACCCCGTTCACCTACTTCACCGACCATGACGACGAGCTCGGCCCGCTGGTCAGTCAGGGGCGCGCGGAGGAGTTCGCCGCCATGGGCTGGGACGCCGAGGTGCCCGATCCCCAGGATCGCTCCACCTTCGAGGCCGCGATGCTGCGCTGGGACGAGCGCGCCGGAGGCGTGCACGCCCGGATGCTCCAGTGGTACCGGACCCTGATCGCGCTGCGTCGCCGGCACCCCGACCTCACCGATCCCGACCTGCGCCGCACCGACGTCGACGTCCTCGGCGAGGAGACGGTGCTGCTGCGCCGCGGAGACCTGGGCGTGCTCGCCCGTCGCGGGACCGGCCCGCTGACCGCCGGACCGCGCGCTAAGGAGGTCCTCGCCGCGTTCGGCGAGGTCACGCGCGACGGCGACGGCAGGATCTCCCTGGCCGGCCCCGGCGCCGTGGTGCTCCGCAGCGGCGCGGCCTGATCGACATCCCCGAGCACCCGAGCACCCGAGGACCCGAGCACCCGAGCACCCGAGACGAGGAGGACCTGCATGAAGATCGTCATCACCGATCTGGACCAGGAGCGCACGACCGAGGAGCAGACGGTCGCCGACGCCGCCGGCGCCGAGCTGGTGCGGGCTCAGGCCGGCACCGAGGACGAGGTGATCGCCGCGGCCCAGGGCGCCGACGCCCTGCTGGTGCAGTACGCCCCCATCACCCGACGGGTGCTCGAGGCCCTGCCGACGGTCCGGGCCGTCGGCAGGTACGGCGTCGGCGTGGACACCGTCGACCTCGCGGCGGCGACCGCGCTCGGAGTCGCCGTGTCCAACGTGCCGGACTACGGCACCGAGGACGTCTCCGATCATGCCGTCGCGCTGGCGGTGTCCCTGGCCCGAGGCGTCGTGCAGCTGGACCGGAACCTCCGCGAGGGCACGTACTCGCTGGCCCCCGTCAAACCGCTGCACCGCATCGCCGGCCGCAGCTTCGGCGTCATCGGCCTCGGGCGCATCGGCGCGGCCACCGCCCGCAAGGCGCGCGCCCTGGGCTTCTCCGTCCACGGCTGCGACCCGATGCGCGAGCCGGGCACGACCACCGAGGACGGCATCGCGGTGATGGAGCAGGAGACGGTGCTGTCCGGTTCGGACGTGATCAGTGTGCACGTGCCGCTGACCGAGCACACCCATCATCTGGTCGACGCCGCCGCCATCGCCCGGATGCAGGCCGGCACGCTGCTGGTCAACACCAGCCGTGGCGGCGTGGTCGACACCATGGCCGTGGTCGATGCGCTGCGCTCCGGCCATCTGCGCGGGGCGGGGCTGGACGTGTTCGAAACCGAGCCGCTGCCGGCGGACAGTCCGCTGCGCGAGTGCCCGACCGCGGTGCTCACCCCGCACGCCTCCTGGTACAGCGAGGAGTCCGAGACCGAGCTGAAGCGCCGTGTGATCGAGAACGTCGTCGACGTCCTGGGCGGCCGCCGGCCCCGGAACATCCTCAATCCCGAGGTGCTCGAGGCCACCGGCCGCCGAGGCTGACCGCCGGAGCGATCCCGCGGGCCCTCAGAACAGCTGCACGACCCCGTAGACCGCCAGCACGATCGTGAACGCCACGACGGACTCGATGGCCTGCTGGATCGTCCAGGTCTTCAGCGTGGTCTTCACGTCCATGCCGAGCAGGCGGCCGACCAGCCAGAAGCCCGAGTCGTTGACATGGCCGGCGAAGACGGAGCCGGCGGCCGTCGCCATGACGATGCAGGCGAGCTCCACGGTGCCCGCCCCGGAGGCGAGGACGGCCGGTGCGATCAGCGCCGCAGCGGTGGTCAGGGCGACCGTCGCGGACCCCTGTGCCAGTCGCATCGCGACCGCGATCAGGTAGGCGGCGAAGATGACTGGGATGCCTGCCGCCGCGAGGGTGTTCTCGATCGCGCCGCCGATGCCGGTGGCCGCCAGCACGCCGCCGAACATCCCGCCGGCTCCGGTGATCAGGACGACCGAGCAGATCGGGCCGAGCGCCCTGTCCACCGTGGTCTCGATGGCGGTGCCCGAGCGGCCACGGCGGAAGCCGAACAGCACGATCGTGGTCAGGGCGGTGATGAGCAGCGCGATCGGGGTCTCCCCGACCATGCGCAGGGCATGCACCCATCCTGCCTCGCCCTCGATGAGGCCGGCGCCGGCCAGCGTGTTCAGGCCGGTGTTGAACAGGATGAGGACCAGGGGCAGGACCAGGACGAGGACGACCTGCCACGGCGCCGGCGGGTTCTCGACCTGCTCGGCCTCGTCGGCCGTGCCGAAGAGGTCCCGCACCGGCAGGTTGTACTTGCGGGCGACGTGCTTGCCCCAGAGGTGACCGGAGACGTACCAGGTCGGGAAGGCCAGCAGCAGCCCGAGGATCATGACGACGCCGATCTCCGCATCGACGTACCCGGAGGCGGCCACCGGACCGGGGTGCGGGGGCACGTAGACGTGCATGACCGACAGGGCCGCGGCCACGGGGAAACCGAAGGCCAGGACATTGCCCGTCAGGCGTCGGGCGACGGCGTACACGATCGGGATCATGAGCACGAACGCGGCGTCCATGAAGATCGGGAAGCCGATGAACAGCGAGGTCACCCCGAGCGCGAACGGGGCGTGCCTCTCGCCGAACAGCCGGATCATGGCCTCGGCGAGGGCGCGCGCACCTCCTGAGGTCTCCACCAGGGCGCCGAGCATCGCGCCGATCGCGACCAGCAGCGCGACCTCGCCGAGCGTCTCGCTGAAGCTGCTCACCAGCGTGGGCACCACGTTCTGGGCAGGTACGCCCGCCACCAGCGCGGTCAGCAGGGAGACCACGATGAGGGCGAGGAAGGCGTGCAGCTTGAACCGGATGACGAGGAACAGCAGCAGTCCCACCGCGACCACGGCCAGCGCCATCAGCCCGCCGTCGCCGAGCCAGCTGGTCCAGTCGGTCTCCTGGACCGGTGTCGGATCCATCGTCGGATCCCTCCTTGTCGAATGTCGGGCGTTCTCGGATGTCGGGGCCGCGGCACGGCCCGGCGACGGATGTGCGGCGATCACCGTAATGGATCATCGGACCCTCGGCGTACACAGACTCCGCGTCGAGCCCCGGGCCCTCGGCGCACCGAGCCGCGGACGCTCGGCGAGCACGGGCACCGCGCCGCGCGGCGGGTCGTTGGGTCGGTCACGCTGCGGCGCCGCAGACCGATCCCGCCGCGGGGCCGGAAGGATCAGCGGCCGAGATACCCGCCGTCGACCGGGATCACCGTGCCGTGCACGTACTCTGCGCCCTCGCTGGTGAGGAAGAGGACGGTGCCGGCGATGTCGTCGGCGCGGCCCCACCGGCCGGCGGGGATCCGGCCGACGATCTCGCTGTTGCGACCCTCGTCCTCGCGCAGGGAGACGTTCAGCTCGGTGGCGATGAAACCGGGGGCGACGGCATTGACCGCCACGCCGCGCCCGGCCCACTCGTTGGCCACCGATTTCGTGAACTGCGCCACGGCGCCCTTGGAGGCCGCGTACGCCGAGGCGTTGAGCCCTCCGAAGAAGGAGAGCATCGAGGCGATGTTGATGATGCGACCGCGGCCGCGCTCGAGCATCGGGCGGCCCAGCTCCTGCGTCAGCTGCACCACGGCGTCGAGATTGACGTTCATCACCTCGGAGAACTCCGGCAGCGGGAACTCCTCGAAACGGTGACGCAGGTTGATCCCGGCGTTGTTGACCAGGATGTCGACGTCATGCTCGGCGAGCACCTGGCGCACCGCCTCGGCGCGGGCGTCGGGATCGGTGAGATCGACGCCGACGCAGTGGTGGCCGGGCCCGACCGGCTCGGTGCCGCGCTGGAGACCGATCACCTCGGCGCCGGCGGCGAGCAGCCGCTCGGTGATGGCGCGGCCGATGCCGCGGGTGGATCCGGTGACGACGGCGGTCGCCCCGTTCAGGTCGACGCTGAGGGTGCCAGGTGCGCTCATGCCCGTCCTTCTCTGTTTTCTCTGTCTTCGCTGACGTCTCTGTCTTCGCTGTCGTCGCTGTCTTCTTTGCCCCGTCTCCGACTCCGTGGCTCCGGCCTCAATGGATGTGCGAGCCGCCGTTGACGTCGAGGGTGACGCCGGTCAGGTAGCCGCCGTCGCGGCCCAGCAGATAGTGGACGGCCCCGGCGACATCGTCGACCGTCCCGACGCGGCCGACGGGCAGCTCCTGGAGCAGCACCTGCTTGCGCTCGTCGGTGAGCCGGCCACCCATGATGTCGGTGTCGATGGAGCCGGGAGCGACCGAATTCGCGGTGATGCCGTACTCCCCGAGCTCGCGAGCCCACGTCTTGGCCATCCCCAGCAGCGCGGCCTTGGAACCGGAGTATGCGGCGCGGCCGTACACGCCACCGCCGCGCTCGGCCGAGGCGCTGGAGACGTTCACGATGCGCCCCAGGCTGTGCCGCCGGAAGATCGCCACGGCCTCGCGGGTCACGAAGAAGGTGCCGTGGACGTTGACGTCGAAGACTCGCCGCCATTCCTCGGTGCTCACCTCGGTGAATGGGGTGGGCGAGGAGATGCCGGCGTTGTTGACCACGCCGACCAGTTGCGGCAGCTCGGCATCGATCCGGGCGACGGCGTCGGCGACCGCCTGCTCGTCGGAGATGTCGACACCGAGACCCAGCGCGGGGACCCCATAGCGCTCCGTGAGCTCCCCGGCGAGCTCCTCGCACGCCCCGCCGTCGAGGTCGACGACGGCGACGGCCCACCCCTCTCGCGCAAGACGGTGCGCGGTGGCCCGGCCGATGCCGCGCGGTGAGGCGGCGCCCGTGACCAGTGCGGCGGGCAGATCAGGGAACGGTGAGGCGGGATAGGCCGGAAGCGCCATGGGATGCTCCTGAAGGATCGGGGACGGCGGACTGCCGAATAAAATATGATCTGGAGTCTATGCCCCGGCCCAGCACCTGTGAAGGAGCCACCATGGACCATCCCCGGACCGCAGTCCTCGGCCTGGGGCCGATGGGCCATCCCATCGCCGCCACCCTGGTCGCCGCCGCCCCGGACTCCGTGGTGGTGTGGAACCGCACGCCCGCCCGGGCTGACGACCTCGTCGCCGCCGGCGCACGACGCGCCGAGACCCTCGCGCACGCCGCGGCCCCCGTGATCCTCTCGGTGCTGCCCGACGTGGCCCAGCTGCGGGAGCGCCTGGACGCGGAGACCCGGGCAGCATGGGGCGCGGCCGGTGCGCGCTTGGTGATCATGTCGACCACCGGCCCCGACACCGTGAGGTCTCTCGCCGACGAGCTGGCAGCCGACGGGATCTCCGTGGTCGATGCCCCGATGTCCGGCGGGATCGCCGGGGCGGACGCCGGCACCCTGTCGATCATGATCGGCGGGGCGGAGGCGGACGTCACCGCAGTGCGGCCCGTCCTGGAGATCATCGGCGGCGCCGTGGAGCACCTGGGCCCGCTCGGCAGCGGGGCGGTGGCGAAGCTGTGCAATCAGATCGTCGTCGGCGGGACCCTCGCCGCCCTCGGAGAGGCGCTCGCCCTGGCCCGGCGCTCCGGCCTCGATGCCGAGCAGGTGGTGGAGCTGCTCGGCAGCGGCCTGGCCCGCAGTGAGGTGCTCAGTCAGAAGAAGCAGAAGCTGCTGTCCCGCGAGTACTCGTCAGGTGGCTCGACCATCAACCAGGTCAAGGATCTGCGGTATGCGACCGCGGCGGCGGACCGTGCGGCGCTGCCGGCGCGACTCCTGCCCGTACTGCTCGAGCAGTTCACCGAGGCGGTCGAGCAGGGGCACGGCGACGAGGACCACGCGGCGATACAGGAGCTCTATCTGGATCCCGAGAGCTGAGCCGCCTCATGGCGAGCCGGCACTGCCCAGTGACCGGTCGGTGACTCCGCGGACGTGGGCGCTCATCGCCGCCCGCGCGGCGTCCTCGTCGCCGCGCTGCACCGCCTCGAGCACCTCGCGATGCTCGGCGAGCGAGACCTCGGCGTCGTCGACACCGGCGTCGCCGAAACGGCGGAACCGCAGCGTGTGCACGGGGATCGCCTCGAGCGCGGCCGCGAGATACGGGTTGCGCGCGGCGCCCGCGATCTCCGCGTGGAAGGCGCTGGAATGCTGCAGGTACCCCTCGTACTCGCTGAAGCGGACCCCGACACCGGCGGACCGGGTGCGCTCGAGGGTCGCGGCCAGGTCCTCGCGCTGGCTCGCCGTGGCGCGCGCGGCGGCGAGCGCTGCGAGCTCCGGCTCCAGCAGCAGCCGCGCCTCCCCCATCCAGCGCACCTGATCGTCATCGGGCGGCATGGTGACCACGAAGCCACGCATGGGCAGATAGTCGACGAGCTTCTCACCGGTCAGCAGGTTCAGCGCCTCCCGCACCGGTGTCGCGCTCATGCCCAGTTCGTGGGAGAGCACGCCGATTCGCAGCGGGGTGCCCGGAGCGAGCGTGCCGTCCATGATCCGCGCGGCGAGGGCCCGACGGGCCTGCTCCGAGCGGGATCCGCGAGCTGCGGAGGCCGTGGCGGAAGCTCGCTCGGCCGGGCCGTTCACGCAGTGCGCTCCGCGGTCCGGGGACCCGATGTCCCGGCGGCGAGGGCATTGCCGTCGTGCGTGAGCGAGGCGAGCCGCGACAGCGCCCGGAGGTACTTCTTGCGGTATCCGCTGCGCAGCAGGTCGGGCGCGAACAGCTCGGTGATCACGGTGGGCTCCGCGGGGCGGTCCCCGGTGGTCGCCGGCGAGGACGGCCCGTTCCCTGCCGCGTCCGTCTCCCGGGCCGTGTCCGTGCGTGGCGGCAAGGCGGCGGCCGAGACCAGGGTGGGCACCTCACGGTCGTAGAGCCGGTCGACGAGGACGACGAAGCGCAGCGCGTCGTGGTGGTGGGAGAGCTCATGCATCCCGGTCAGATGGACGGCCGCGACGCCGTCGAGCATGGCCCCGTACCGGGAGGGATGCAGCCGCGTGAGGTGGCGCAGCAGGTCGTCGAAGGAATCCAAGGTGGCGTCGGCCAGGCCCGCGGCATGGTCGCGCACCTGGTCCTCGGGCAGTGCGACGACCTCGGTCACACCGTCGCGGTGGCGGTAGTCCTCGCCGTCGATGCGGATCACTTCGAAGCGCTCGGCCATCGCCTGGATCTCGCGCAGGAAGTCCTGCGCCGCGAACCGACCCTCACCGAGTGCGTCGGGCAGCGTGTTGGAGGTCGCCGCCACCGCGACTCCCCGGTCGGACAGCTCACGGATGAGCCGGGTCATCAACAGCGTGTCACCCGGGTCGTCGAGCTCGAACTCGTCGATGCACACCAGCACCGACTGCCCCAGCAGGTCCACGGCCTTCTGGAAGCCGAGCGCGCCCACCAGGTCGGTGTACTCGACGAACGTCCCGTAGACGCGCTCGCCCTCGACGGCGTGGAAGAGGGAGGTCAGCAGGTGGGTCTTGCCCACGCCGAAACCACCGTCGAGATACAGCCCGCGCGCGGGCTCCGGGCGGCGCCGCAGCCGCGCCAGGAAACCGCCCCGCGGCCTGCCCAGCTGGGCGGCGAACTCGGAGATGCTGTGCTTGGCCTGCTCCTGCGAGGGAAACGCGGGATCAGGCACATAGTTCTCCAGCCGCGCCCCGGAGAACCTCGGCGGCGGGACCAGATCCGCGAGCAGACGCTCGAGGGTAGGTTCCGGCCGGCGGTCGCAGAGCGCATCAGTCACGTCGGCCAGTGTATGTTCCGCCACCGGACCGGACCGGACCACGAGCGCGTGAACTCACAGACGCAGTCCGATGGATTCGGCGAGCGGGGCGGCGGCGGGGTCGCGCACCGGCAGCTGCCACGAGCTGACGTCCTCATCGAGGTCGAGGACGCGCACCAGATGATCAGCCAGCAGCCACTCGAACCGGGCAGGATCCCGGTTCCATTCGCGCGTGTGCGAGGCGCCCTCGAAGGGCACGAACTCCACCAGGTCGCCACGCAGCGCCGCCAGTCTCCGACTGGGACCGGGAGGGACGGTCGAGTCATCCAGCGCGTGGAACAGGAGAGTGGGATGGGTGAGGTGGGCGGCGTAGAACTCCGGGGTCATCTCGTGCAGGGCGAGCGGCTCGTGCAGCCGCACCATCCGAGCTCCGACGCGGGAGGTCATCATCCACATCGCCAGGCGCCGCATCTGCCGCGGCGCCTTCAGCGCCGTGGCGTGATAGATGAGGATGTCCCGCCAGTCCACCGCCGGCGAGTCGAGCACCACCGCAGCGATGAGATCACGATGGGCCGACCGTACCGAGGTGCGCAGGGCGATGCTCCCGCCCATCGACCAACCGACCAGGACGACGCGGCGGGCTCCCCGGGCCAGCGCGAACTCGATCGCGGCCTCGGTGTCCTCCCACTCGGCGACCCCGAGGTGGTGCATGCTGTCCGCGGACGCCGGGGCGCCGGTGTCGTTGCGGTAGGTGATCGCCAGGCTGGTCAGTCCCAGCCGGTGCAGCAGAGGGATCACCCGCAGCGCCTCGCCCCGGGTGGAGCCGTGGCCGTGGATGAGGATGGCCCACGTGTCCTCGCGGCCGGGGGCCGCTCCCTGCGCCGCATCGGGCCGCACCAGCCACGCGGGCATGTGGCCGACGGGCGAGTCGACCTCGACCTCCTCGGTCTCCAGCCCGTGCGCGGTCTGCGGGGACCCCGCCCAGAAGAAACCGTTGACGCCGGCCTTCTCGACCGTCAGCTGCTCGGCCGTGTCGGAGGCCAGCAGCGGACGGGACACCGTGGTCGGGGTGGGACGGCCGTCCACCGGGCCCAGCCGCACGTGGACCGCGCCACCGGACTGCCTCAGCGCGAGGTACCCGGCTCTCGCGGCTTCCTTGGTCGCGTCGAGATGGACACGGTCGGGATGGACCGCTCGCACAGGAAGGTCGGAGCGTTGGCGCAGGCCCTGCTGCGGCACCAGCGGCAGGCGCGCCATCACGCGGGCCCCGAGGGTCAGCAGTCCTGCGCTGAGTGTGAACATCGACGCCGCTCCCACCGCCCCCACGACGGCAGCTTCCGCCCATCTTCCCTGGTCGGAACGGGGTCGCAGGGCGCGGGTCCACGCGAGGGGACCTGTCTCGGGCCGGCACCGGAAGAACTCTCGCGTCATGCCGATCATCCTATCGGCGAGCTAGAATTGCAGCTGTGAGCGCCGTGTCCGTCCCTGGGCGAGGCGCGCGCTCGATCCATCGGCGAGAGCGACGCCCGCAGCGCCGCAGATCGGAGGGCTCCCCCATGACCACCGACCCCATCGGCACGCGTCCCTACCCGATCGCGATCAGCGAGGAGGAATGGCGCCGGCGCCTCTCCCCCGAGGAGTACCAGGTCCTGCGCCAGGGCGGCACGGAGCGTCCCGGCACCGGCGAGTACGAGGAGGTCCGGCCCGCCGGGACCTACGCCTGCAAGGCCTGCGGCGCGGAGCTGTTCACGGCGGAGACCCAGTTCGATGCCCACTGCGGGTGGCCGGCCTTCTACGCGCCGACGGACTCCGACTCGGTCGAGCTGCTCGAGGACACCTCGATGGGTATGCGCCGCATCGAGGTGCGCTGTGCGAACTGCGGTTCACACCTCGGGCACGTCTTCGAGGGCGAGGGCTTCGACACCCCCACGGACCAGCGCTACTGCATCAACTCGATCAGCCTGGTCCACAGCGACGACGCCCCCGCCGGGGACGCCTCCGCACGCTGACCGCACCGCCCCGCGGCGGCTCCCGCCGCGGGGCGGCGGCCGGCCCGGCCCCGGGCTACTCACGGGTCGGGGAACCGGCGAGGAGAGCGGGCCCTGCCGCAGGAGGTCGCGGCGCGCCTGTTCCGGGGCGGGCGCCCGCGCGGATAGTCTCACGGTGTGTCCGTCCATCGATTCCGCTCCGGCGACGACACCTTCCGTGCCGCCATCGACGCCATGACCAGCGCTCCGGTCCGCCCCGAGTTCACATGGCGCGACATCCCGGCGCCCTCGAAGATGGCGCCGTCGACCTGGGCCTGCACGGGCGAGGTGCTCGTGCACGACGAGGAGCTCGCCTCCGGCCGTCTGGTCATCCTCCACGACCCTGCAGGGCAGGAGGCGTGGGACGGCACCTACCGCGTGGTGGCACTGGTCCAGGCGCAGCTGGAGCCGGAGTTCGCCGTCGAGTCGATGCTCGGGGACGTCGCATGGTCATGGGTCACCGAATCCCTCGAGCTGCACGGTGCCGACGCGCGCGAACTGGGCTGCACCGCCACGCGGGTGGTCTCCCAGTCCTACGGGGCGCTCGCCTCACGGCCTTCCACCGTGGACGTCGAGATGCGCGTGTCATGGACCCCGGAGGCATCGGAGACGACGAGCGCCTCCGCGGCCGGGCCGGAGACGCCGCCGCTCGCCCTCGGCGGCTCGTCGGCCGAGGCCACGACCCCCGACCTCGCACCGCACTTCGCGGCCTGGACGGCGATGCTGGCCGCCGCAGGCGGGCTGCCCCCGGCGCCGCCGCGGGTCGCCCCCATCGCTCCCACCCACCTCGCGAGGGCACCGCGCCCCGAGGAAGCCGGTGACGCTCGGTGACCGATGCACCCACCACCACTGATCTGACGGCGCCCCGCGACGGTTTCGTGCCGATGATCGATCGGATCCAGCCGGTGCTGGCATGGTGCGAGGCCGCGTCCACGGAACCCGACGAGCCCGTCGCCGTCGATGCCGAGCGGGCCTCCAGCTACCGCTACAGCCCGCGCGCCTATCTGGTGCAGCTGCGCACCGAGGCTGCCGGCACCCTGCTGATCGATCCGCTCGCCTTCACCATGCCCTCGACGCTGCTGGACCTGCTGGCCTCCCGTGAATGGGTGCTCCACGCCGCTGACCAGGACCTGCCGAGCCTGGCCGAGTTGGGCATGAAGCCCGGCAGCCTGTTCGACACCGAGCTGGCCGCCCGTCTGCTCGGTATGGAGCGGGTGGGCCTGGGCGCCGTCGTGGAGGACACTCTGGGGCTGCGCCTGGCGAAGGAGCACTCCGCCGCCGACTGGTCGAAGCGACCGCTCCCTCCGGGCTGGCTGACCTATGCCGCGCTCGACGTCGAGGTGCTGGTCGAGGTGCGCGACGTGCTGGAGCAGCGGCTCCGGGATGCGGGCAAGGAGGACTGGGCGCGTCAGGAGTTCGAGTACGAGCGCACTCGAGAGCTGGGACCGCCCCGTTCGGCGAGCTGGCGCGGCATGCATGGACTGGGATCGCTGCGTTCGGCACGACAGCTGGCTGCGGCCCGCGAGATGTGGCTGCGGCGCGACGAGATCGCGCGCAGCGAGGATCTCTCACCGCATCGCGTGATCAAGGACCGTGACATCGTCGCCGCCGCCAAGGAGGCGACCCGCGGCCGCGAGGCCTTCGAGCGTGCTCTGCCTGCGAAGCTGCGCGGGAAGGACATCTGGTGGAAGGCGGCTCGCTCCGGGATCGAGCTGCCCGCCTCGCACCTTCCCGAGCGCTCGGAGCGCTCCTACCCGCCGCCGCACAAGCTCTGGGCCAAGAAGTACCCGGAGGTCTGGGAGCGCTATCAGGTCGTCCGCACCGCCATCGGTGAGCGCGCCGAGGATCTCGAGCTGCCGGCGGAGAACCTCGTCCAGCCCTCGCTGCTGCGCCACTGGGTGTGGGAGCACGAGTCGGTTCCCGAGGAGACGGTGCTGGAGGAGGAGCTGGTCGCGCTGGGAGCCCGCCCGTGGCAGGCGCACCAGGCAGCGCCCGTGATCCACCGGGCGCTGACCGAGCAGAGCGAGCAGAGCCCGGCCCCGGAGCCGGCGGAGGACTGACTCATCGCCGGGCTCGTCAGGGCCTGACAGTCGCGGGTCACCGCGCCTCGTCGCGGGCGGGCGCGTGCGCCGGCTCGTCGCGAGCGGTCATCTGTGCGCGGTCTTCGGCGAAGTGCTCGCCCCATCGGTCCATGCGCTCGACGATGCCCCCGAGGCTCCGTCCCAGATCGGTCAGGCTGTACTCCACCTTCGGCGGAACCTCGCGGTAGACCGTGCGCCGCACGATGCCGTCCTCCTCGAGCTCGCGGAGCTGCCGCGTGAGCGTCCGGGTGTTCGCGAGCGGGACCAGCCGCCCGAGCTCGTTGAACCGTCTGGTGCCCTCCAGGAGGTGCTTCACCAGGGTGAGCTTCCAGGTGCCACCGAGGACGGACACCGCCACCTCGACGGGGCACACCTCCATGGCTCGCTGCACCGGCAATCGCATGCGCACCTCCTGACCAGTGGACAGAAATGTCCGTACTTCCCCTATCGTAGGCGTCGCGTGACCATGGGGTCATGTCGAATCACACCGAGAATGACACCGCGGCTTCGGCCGCACCTCGAGGGCCGGGGCGCGCCGGCCGGCCGACCCGGCCCGCGCGCTCCGAACCCGGCGACGCGGCCGACGGCACCGACGGGACGCGGACGGTCCTGTGGGTGAGTGCGCACCCGGAGCCGCGTTCGCTGAACGGCGCGCTGCGTCGCGACGGGATCGCCCATCTGCGCCGGCTCGGACACAGCGTCATCGAATCCGACCTCTACGCCATGGAGTGGGATCCCGTGCTGCGTCCGCGCGACGGCGGCCGTGTCGAGCGGCCCGGCGCCGACACCGCGGGCTGCGACGAGCCGCCGGAGCGGTTCCGGGTCAGCGCGGATACCCGCCAGGCGCTCCTGACCGGGAGGCAGCCGGCAGATGTCGTGCGGGAGCAGGCGAAGCTGGAGCGGGCCGCTGCGATCGTGCTCCAGTTCCCTCTGTGGTGGTACGGGATGCCTGCTCTGATGAAGGGCTGGTTCGACCGGGTGTTCGTCAGCGGGTTCGCCTTCGGCACCGATCCCGAGACCGGGCGGCGGCTGAGATTCGAGCAGGGCCCGTTCAGGCAGAAGCGGGCCCTGGTGGTCACCACGCTCGGAGACCGGCCACACGCGATCGGGCCGCGGGGCAAGTCCGGGGAGCTGCACGAGCTGCTGTTCGGGCTCCTCCACGGCACCTTCGCGTACACCGGGATGGATGTGCTGAGTCCGTGGGCGCTGCCCAGTGCGGACCGGATCGAGGACACCGCGCCTGTCCGTCGGAGCCTGCGGACGCGGCTGGACGGCCTGTTCACGGAGGCCCCGCTCCCCTACCGGCCGCAGTTCACCGGTCAGTACACGCCGGAGTGGGAGCTGGCACCCCATGTGCTGCCCGGACAGTCGGGGCTGAGTGTGCACCTGGACGAGCCGGCCTGCGGCTGCGGGTGAGCACCGGCCGGCCAGGGCCGCGGCGCCGGGAGCGGAACCCTTGCCGTCCGGCCGCGGCGGGTGTTCGCTACGGGGATGGACGACGAATCTTCCCGCGAAACTCCCCGCCCGCACCTGAGCGGCTGGATCGGGGTCGTGCTCAGCGCCCCGAGGGCGCAGCCTCTCGCGCACTTCTACCGTGACCTGCTCGGGTGGCCGCTGCATCAGGACACGCCGGACTGGTGCACGATGCAGATCCCCGGCGCCCCGGCGAACCTCGCGTTCCAGAGCGAGGAGCACTACGCGCCTCCCATGTGGCCCGCAGGTCCCGGGGACCCGCACATGATGCTCCACCTCGACATCGGGGCACGCGACCTCGAGCAGGCCGTCGCCGCAGCTCGGGAGCTGGGAGCCACCGTGGCCGAGTTCCAACCACAGGATGATGTCCGTGTGGTGCTGGACCCGGCCGGGCATCTGTTCTGCCTGTATGTCGACGGCTGAGGCTCGGTCGACCACGGAGGCTCAGTCCCGACCGGGCCGCTCCATCCACGGCGCATCGGCCGCTCGCAGCGGTGGTACGGGAGCGCCAGTGGCGGCGAGGGTCCGCTGAGCGTGCAGTGCGAGGACACCGGCGATGGTCGTCGCGTTGGTGAGGCGTCCCTCCAGCACGGCCGTGACCGCCTCGGCCAGGGGCACCCAGCGCACCTCGATCTCGGCTTCTTCGTCGGTGCGTACGAACTCGCCCTCCTCCGTCAGCGCGGTGACGCCCGTGGCGAGGTAGACCCGGATCACCTCATCGCTGCCGCCGGGGCTCGGCCGCAGGTCCACCAGCGTCTGCAGGTGCGCGGCGGTGTGTCCGGTCTCCTCGGACAGTTCGCGCGCGGCGCCGACGTGAGGCGCCTCGCCGTTCACATCGAGCAGACCCGCCGGGATCTCCCAGAGCGTGTGGCCGACGGGATGGCGGTACTGCCGGATCAGCAGCACTCGGTCCTGGTCGTCGACGGCGAGCACCGCGACCGCCCCGGTGTGCCACATGTACTCACGCTGGAACTGCACCCCCGGGGCGAACTCGACGGTGTCACGGACGATGTCCCACACCATCCCGGAGTGGACCCGCTCCCGCGCCGAGACGGGGCGGGAGCCGGGCTCGTCGGCCAGGGTCATCGGGTCAGTCCCGGTCGCCCGCGGCGGGCGCGGGCTCGTCGGCCGCCTCGCTCGATTCGTCCGTGACCGGCTCCGGCTCGACCTCGAGCAGACGGGTGGCCTTCTGCAGGTCGAGCGCCGCGCCGATGAGCCCCGCGAACAGCGGGTGGGCGCGGGTGGGCCGGGACTTCAGCTCGGGATGGGCCTGAGTGCCGATGTAGTACGGATGCACATCCGTGGGCAGCTCCACGTACTCCACCAGAGAACGGTCCGCCGAGACGCCGGAGACGACCAGGCCGGCCTCCTCGAGCTGTTCACGGTAGGCGTTGTTGACCTCGTAGCGGTGGCGGTGGCGCTCGGCCGCCCGCGTGCTGCCGTAGGTGCGGGCGGCGAGGGACCCCTCGACCAGCGTGTGGTCGTAGGAGCCCAGGCGCATGGTGCCGCCGAGGTTGCCTGCGCCGGAGACGATGTCGGCCTGTTCGGCCATGGTCGCGATCACCGGGTGCTCGCAGGCCGGCTCGAACTCCGTGGAGTGCGCGCCGGCCAGGCCCAGCTCGTGCCGGGCGTATTCGATGACCATCGACTGCAGGCCCAGGCAGAGGCCCAGGGTCGGAATCGAGTGGGTGCGGGCGTAATGCAGCGCACCGACCTTGCCGTCGACCCCGCGGATCCCGAAGCCGCCGGGGACCACGATCGCGTCGACATCGCGCAGCTGCTGGTGGGCGCCGTCCTCGGTCTCGCACAGATCGGCCTCGACCCAGCGGATGGACACCTTCGCCGAGTGATGGAAGCCGCCGGCGCGCAATGCCTCGGTGACCGAGAGGTACGCGTCGGGCAGGTCGATGTACTTGCCGACCAGGGCCACGGTCACCTCGTAGACCGGGTGCTGGACGCGCTGCAGGAGGGACTCCCACTGGGTCCAGTCCACGTCGTGGCTGAGCAGGTCGAGGCGGCGGATCGCGTAGGCGTCCAGTCCCTCCCCGTGGATCACCAGCGGGATCTCGTAGATCGACGGCGCGTCCGCGCAGGTGACGACGGCGTCGATGTCGACGTCGCACATGGAGGAGATCTTGGCCTTGACCGAGGTCGGCAGCTCACGGTCCGCGCGCAGCACGATCGCGTCGGGCTGGATGCCGATCGAGCGCAGGGCGGCCACGGAGTGCTGGGTCGGCTTGGTCTTCAGCTCCTGGGAGGGGCCGATGAAGGGCACCAGCGAGACATGCACGAAGAAGACGCTGTCGCGGCCGATGTCCTGGCGGACCTGGCGGGCGGCCTCCAGGAACGGCTGGGACTCGATATCGCCGACGGTCCCGCCCACCTCGGTGATGATCACGTCGACGTCATCGCCGGCCTGGGAGCGCATCGACTCCTTGATGGCGTTGGTGATGTGCGGGATGACCTGCACGGTGTCACCGAGGTACTCGCCCCGGCGCTCCTTGGCGATGACGCCGGAGTAGACCTGGCCGGTGGTGACGTTCGCGTCGGCGGTGAGGTTCTCGTCCAGGAAGCGCTCGTAGTGGCCGATGTCCAGATCGGTCTCGGCGCCGTCCTCGGTCACGAAGACCTCTCCGTGCTGGAACGGGTTCATCGTGCCGGGGTCCACGTTCAGGTACGGGTCCAGCTTCTGCATCGTGACCCGCAGGCCGCGGCTTCGCAGCAGCATCCCCAAGGAGGAGGCGGTCAATCCCTTGCCGAGGCTGGAGACCACTCCCCCGGTCACGAAGATGTGTTTGGTGGTGCCGGGGTTCCGGAACGGCTTGGCCGAGGCGGCCTGGCCGATCCGTGGAATCGGGCCGGTACCGGAATGGGGGGTGCTCACGTTGCTCTCTGCCACGGACCCCCAACCTACCATCGGCCCTGGTTCAGGGCCAGGACATCGCCCAGCTGGTCGATCATGTCACCTGCGGTGGGCAGCTCCCGGGCACGACGGCGTGAGGCCTGCTCAGCCCGTTCTCGCAGCTGCACGTCGCGGTGCTCGGCGATCGCGGACGCCAGGGCGGGCGCGTCCCCGACGGGGACCAGCCGAGCAGCGGACCCGGTCACCCAGCGGGTGCCGCCGGCGTCGGTCGCGACGATCGCGCGGCCGGCCCGCAGCGCTTCCTGCAGAGCGACCGGCTGGCCCTCCCACCGGGCGGCGGAGACGACGAGGTCCGTCGCGGCCAGCAGACCAGGGATGTCATCGCGCCTGCCCAGCAGCTGAACCGGCAGGCGCTCGGCGCGGATCCGGTCGCGGAGTTCGCTCTCCAGCGGTCCGTCGCCGGCCACACGGATCCGCACCGGGGATCCCTCGCGGAGCAGGGCGGCAGCGCTGAGCAGGTCGTGCAGGCCCTTCTGCTCCGCCAGGCGCGCGATCACCAGCACGTCGAGGGGCTCTGCAGGCGCCGGATCCTGCTCGCCGCCGGACCCAGCAGTCTCGTCGAGCGGAGGAGCGCCGCCAGGAGGGGCGTCGACAGGAGGGGAGTCACCAGGAGGGGCGTCGCCGGGACGAGCGCCGCCAGGAGCGGTGCCGCCAGTGGGGACTCGCGTCGGGGCGGGGATGACGGCGTGGCGGACGTCCCGGGCCCCGGCGCGCCGGGCGTCCTCGGCGAGGTCGGGGGACACAGCCAGAACCGTGTCGGCGCGGCGGGCGAGGACCCGCAGCAGCGCGGCACCGACACCCCGAGCCAGGAGCGAGCCGACGGTGCGGTTGTGCAGAGTGACCACCAGGCGCTGCTCGCGTCCCCGGGGCATGGCCAGAGCGCTCAGCGCTCCGGCTCGCAGCCCGTGGGCGTGGACCGCCGACGGCACCGGGGCGGTGCTGAACGAACGGTGCAGTGCGCGCACCGCGCGGAGGTCCGCCAGCGGCCGGGGCCGTTCTCCGATCCGCGCCCGGGCCTCGCGGACATCGTGGCCCGCCCGGGTCAGCTCCTGGAGCTCCTGGTCGACATGTGCTGCAAGACCTCCGCTGGCCCGAGGCCTGACCAGGACCACGGTCGCGGTCACGGCGTCATCTTCCCGGCTCCGGTTCCGCGCCGCATGCGGGAGATCATGTCCCGCACCAGCGGCGGGTCAGCAGCGGCCATCACGGCGCCGGCGAGCAGCGCGGCCACGACCCCCGCGGCGAGCCCGGACAGCACGGCGCCGACCTCGCCGGTCTCGGTGGTCACCAACCACTTGGCGATCAGCATCCCGGGGATGCCGCCGGCCAGAAGTGCCACCGGCGCCAGGACCGCCATGCGGCGCACTCGGGGAAGGTCGCCGCCCGGCTCGATCACGTCGGCGATGCGGCCCAGTCCCACGAGCGCCGACAGCGCCATGCCCACGGCGATCGTGATGCCGAAGGCGGTGGCGGCCTCGGCGGCCGAGCGGGTGGGACTGGGGATGATCAGGATCAGGATCATCACGGCAGCGATGCCCCAGCCCACCGACCCGACCAGCAGGGCGTCACGGGCGCGCAGCGCGGCCGCCAGGATCCGGGTGCACTGGGTCGCGACGGCGAAGCCGGCCAGCCCCAGTGCGAAGGCGGCGGCGGTGGACCCGACGCCGGCCGCGCCGGAGCGATCCACCAGGCGGAAGAACTGCTCGAGCGCAGGGGCCCCGGCGAACAGGACCGCAGCACCGACCACGGAGACGATCATGACGGTGCGCACCGAGGCGGAGGCGACCCGGGCGAACCCGGTGGTGTCGCCGACCAGCCGCATCTCGGAGAGATGGGGGAAGACAGCAGTGACCAGCGGCACCACGAGGATCGCGTACGGCAGCAGGTACAGCGCCTGAGCGTACTGGAAGACCGGCAGGGTCCCGGTGCCGCCGGCGCGCATCGCCAGCAGCAGGACGATGGCGAGCACGGCCTGCTGAGCACCGACGGCACCGAGACCGGCACCGCCGAGTGCGAGGGCACGGCGCCCGTAGCGCGGCGGCATCGTCAGTGCCGGGCGCACGCGCAGCCCGGCACGCAGCGCCGCGATCGCGACCGGGACAGCCATCGCGGCGACCCCGGCCGTGGTCCCCCATCCCAGCCACGCGATCGCGCCGTCGCCGATCGTGGTGGTGGTGGCGACCGGCGGCACCAGCCATGCATAGACGCGGTAGGAGCCCATCACCACGAGCGAGGAGATCAGCGGCATCATCGCGGGCCACAGGAATCGCTTGCGGGCCTGGAGGTACGCGCCGAGCACCACCGAGATCCCGTACAGCGGGAGCTGGACCGCGAAGATGCGCAGCAGGGTCGCTCCGAGGTGGACGCCTCCGGAGCCGGTGTCCTCGCTGACCAGCAGCAGCTGGGCCAGGGGCTCGGCGAATCCGATGACGATCGCTGCGAGCACGACGGTTCCCAGCAGCGTCCACGTCAGCAGCACCGAGACGATCCGGTCGGCGCGGGCGGCTCCGTCACGGCGGTCCCGCCGGGGCGGGAGGTCGTCGTCGGCGCGGGTGGGCACCGGCACGGGCATCCCGGCTCTGCCGGGGCCCTCGTTCGGGCTCCTGTCAGCGGGGCCGTCACCGGGGGCGTCGTCGACCGCGTCGGTCCCGTCGATGCTGTGCCCGGAGGCGGCGCCGCTGGCAGCACGATCGTCGGAGTCCCGCTCGGGGACGAGGCCGGCGATCAGCGGGACCACCACGGCGGCGAGCGCTCCGCCGGCGATGATCTCGAACAGCACGTTGGGCAGCATGTTGGCGGTGGCGTACGCGGTGCCGACGTCACCGGCGCCCACGCTGGCACCGAATACGAGGTAGCGCACGAACCCGGCGATCCTGGCGAGCACCGTGATCACCAGGATCAGTCCGGCGCCGCGCAGCACGGCTCCGGCGATGCCAGCGGGCGCCGCGGCAGTCGAGTCGGGATGGCCCGTGTGCCCAGGATGCGACGTGCTCATCGTGCCTTCTCCTCGGCGTCGGGCTCGTCGTCCGCTCCGCGGGGCGCAGCGGGCGCGGACGGCATGGCGCTGCGGCGCCCCAGCCTGTCCACGGCACGCAGAGCCGGGGTGGATTCGATGACGGCGCTGAAGCTGACCTTCTCGCTGGTCAGCGTGAGGGCGACGACGGCGACGAGCAGGACGGCCCTGGCCGGCTCCGGGAGGATCCGCGTCGCAGCGGTGCCGACGGCGGCTCCCAGCACGTTCGCCCCGGCGTCGCCGAGCATGCCGTGCTCGCGGACGTCCGCCGGGAGCACCAGCAGGCCGGGGACGAGAGCGGCGAGGGCCAGGGCGCGCCCGGCTTCCCCCTCCGTGCCGGCCCGTGCGGGACGGGCCGCCAGCAGCGCGGCCGCGGGCAGCACGGCCTTCAGGGCGCGGCCAGGTCGCAGGTCCAGCAGGTTGGCGAGGTTCGCGCAGCCGGCGACCAGGGCTCCGTCGATCGCGATCATCACCGCTGACCGTGGTCGCGGAGCTGCGGCGGCACCCGCCATGGCGAGCACGGGGATGCCGAGCGCCTTGGCGGCTCCGGTGGTCAGCTGCCCCTCCCGCAATGCGCCGAGGTGCCCGCGAAGCCCCTTGGAGACGGTGCGGCCGGCACGGCGCAGGCGCGGCTCGAGCAGGTCGTCGGCAAGCCCCAGGGCGCCGATGCCGGCGAGCACGGCGGCATCGGATCGGCGCCGGCTCCGCAGTGCCAGCGCGCTGGTCCCGGCGATCACGAGCACTCCTTCGGCCAGGCTCACGGTGCGACCGGCGAAGTTGGTACGGCGCAGCTCCTCGCGGAGCGCTGTCTGCACGCTGCGCAGCCGCCGCGGGCCCGGGGGCGCCGCAGGATTGCCCGCGCTCACTCCGCTCCCCCGCCGTCCGAGGGTGTCGGGCCCTCGCCGCCGCCGGAGTCCTCCCCGACGCCCTGCGTCTCGGGCAGGGCAGGGAGCCGATCCTCGGCGTCCGCGGTCGTCCCGTAGGCACCCGCCCCGCCGCGGACCTGCTCGATCAGGGCGAGGACCGACAGCACCGGCCCGTCGGCCTCCTGGAGCCGGTCGGTGGTCGAGATACTGTCGTATACGTCGTCGCCGCGGACGGTGCGCAGGATGCCGGTGGTGGCATCGTTGCCGGGGGTCGCGGCGGAGACCACCGCGGGCATGCCCGTCCCGGCGAGCGCTCCCAGCAGCGCGGTCTGCGAGGAGAGCAGACTCTGAGCACGCTCGGTGGCGACCGCGTCGTCCTCGGTCCCGCCGGTCAGCTCCTCGGGCGCGGCACTGGCGTACAGGGCCGCATCCACCTCGGCCGGCGCCTCGCCGTCGACCGCGACCAGCTGATGATCCGTGAGGACCTGCCAGAGCTGATCGCGCAGCTCGGGAGTGAGCTCTCCGGTCGCCGGTGGGCTCAACAGGGCCACGATCACCGCCGAGAGCTGCTCGGAGGAGGTCGACCCGTCACCGAGAACGCTGGGAGCGATGTCGCGGATCTGCTCGATGGCCTCACTGCGCTGCTGCTCCTGATCGGGTTCCCACAGTGCGGGCTGAAGATCGATCTGCACCGTGGAGGCGGCACCGGCATCCTCGAGCAGCGCCGTGATGCGGTCGATGCCGGCGCGGGTGGAGGCGTCGTCGGTGAGCACGGCCACCCGGGTCCCCGTGAGGGTGCCGTCGACCAGGTCGGGACCGAGCTCGGTGATGAAGGAGGCCAGCTGGTCCTTCTCGGTCTCGAGCTCGTCGGCCTGCGTGCGCAGGTCGTCCTGTTCCGTGCGCAGCTGCTCGACCTGCTCGGCCAGCTGATTGCCGAGGTTCTCGCGCAGGGGGCCGGCGCCGAGCACGATCCCGACGGCGAGCGCCAGGAACACGGAGATCAGCGAGACGAGGTGATAGCGAAAATCGATCACGGGGTCGGGACCCTCCTACGACCCGGTGGCCCGGGGTGAGAACAGCATGGTGAACCAGGACAGCATGGCATCGAGCCGGGCGCCGAGGATCTGGACCAGCGCCTGCCCGCCGGGAGTGGCCCAGAGCGCGACCGCGAGGGCGGCGAGCCCGGCCAGCGCCAGCAGCACCAGCTGGAACGTCGAGATCCTCTGACGGTACAGTCGCGAGACGCCCTTGGCGTCGACCAGCTTCGAGCCGATCCGCAGGCGGGTCAGGAAGGTCGAGCTCATGCCGGCACGGCCCTTGTCGAGGAACTCCTCCAAGGTGCCGTGGGTGCCGACAGCGACGATGACGGAGGCGCCCTTCTCGTCGGCCAGGAGCATCGCGATGTCCTCGCTGGTGCCGGACGCGGGGAAGAGGACCGCTCTGGGTCCGAGACCGAGCTCCTCCAGCCGGTCGAAGCCGGGCGCACGGCCGTCGCGGTAGGCGTGGACGACGAGTTCGGCTCCGCTGCGCAGAGCCCGGTCGGAGACGGAGTCCATGTCGCCGATGATCATGTCGGGACGGAAGCCGGCCTCGAGCACCGCGTCGGCGCCGCCGTCGACGCCGATGATGATCGGCCGATTCTCGCGCAGGAAGGGCCGCAGGGTCGCCAGGTCCTCCTTGTAGTGGTAGCCGCGCACCACGATCAGCACGGGTCGTCCCGCCAGCTCGGTGCGCACCTCCGGGGCGCCGATCCCATCCAGCAGCAGATCGCGCTCGCGCAGCATGTACTCCATGGTGTTCTCGGCGAACAGTTCGAGCTGTTCGGACAGCCCGTCGCGCGCGACCTCGAGGGAGGCGGCGACCGTCTGCTCGTCCTGCGCGGTGCCCCGTGCGATCACGGTCTCCCCCAGCAGCACCGCTCCCCCGCTGACGGTGATCGTCCGCCCCTCGCGGAGGTCTTCGAACACGGCGGGGCCGAGGTTGTCGACCAGCACGATGCCGGCCTCGACGAGGATGCGCGGCCCGGCGTTGGGGTAACGGCCCGACGTGGACGCGGCGGCGTTGAGGACGGCTGCGGGGTGGCGTTCCAGGAGCGCCTCGGCGGCGACGCGGTCGATGTCCTCGTGGTCGATGACCGCGATGTCACCGGCCTGGAGCCGCTTGGTGAGGTCCTTGGTCCGTTTTCCGAGCCGGGCGGTGCCGGTCACCTCGGCGGCGTTCATCGGCGGGTCCCGGCGGAGGCCTGTGCGCCGGAGGCGACGGTGCCCGCCTCCTCCAGCAGTTCCTCGGCGTGGGCGAGGGCGAGATCCGAGGTGTCGCCGGCGAGCATCCGGGCCAGCTCGCCGATCCGGCCGGCGCGGTCCAGGGTCTCGACGGTGGAGCTGGTGGAGCCGTCGACGGAGGATTTCACGATCTGCAGGTGGGTGCCGGCGTGCGCGGCGACCTGCGGCAGGTGGGTGACGACGATGACCTGGGCGTGCTGGGCCAGGCGAGCCAGACGCTGCCCGACGGCCAGGGCCGCGCGGCCGCCGATGCCGGCATCGATCTCGTCGAAGACGAAGACCGGGGCGGCGGTGCGATCGCTGCGGGAGGCGGACAGCGCCACCTCGAGGGCGAGCATCACGCGGGAGAGCTCGCCGCCGGAGGCTGCCCTGGCGACGGGAAGATGGTCGGCCCCCGGGTGGGGCGCCAGCAGTATCGCCACGGCGTCGCGGCCGTGGATCCGGTGCGACTGCTCGCCGACATCGACGCGGATGGCCGCATCGTGCATCTCGAGGTGGCGCAGCTCCTCCTGGACCGCGTCGGACAGCTCGCGGGCCGCCGCGACGCGGGCTGCGGTGAGGGCGGCGGCCGCCTCGTCGAGCTCCGCCTGGGTGCTCTCCAGCTGCTCCGCGGCCGCGGCCCGCTCCTGATCCGCGCCGTCGTAGCGGTCCAGATCGACCGCCGCGCCGCGGGAGGCCTCCAGCAGTGAGGTCACATCCTCGACCGGAACGTCGGGGTCCGAGAGCACCGGCGCGAGGTCGCGGATCAGGACGGTCAGTTCGTGCAGCCGCTCGTTCGCCTCCTCGAGCCGCCCCGGGGAGGCGTCGATGTCCTCGGCGTAGCGAGTGAGCTCGGCGGCGATGTCGGACAGCTCGATGCGGGAGGCCTCGAGCCGCTCGACCAGGGGCGCGAGCGAGTCGTCGGTGCGGGAGGCCCGTCCCAGTGCCTCGGCGGCGACGTCGAGCAGCGGCCCGGCGGCGGGCGCGTCGTCGTCGGCGACCAGGGCGAGCGCGGCCTGGTTCGCGGCGGCACGCAGTTCGCCGGCGTTGCCGAGACGCTCGAGCTCGGAGCGCAGAGCGGCATCCTCGCCGGGCTGCGGATCGGCCTGTTCGAGGCGCTCCAGGGTCTCGCGCAGCACCGTGGCGCGTCGATCGCGCTCGCTGAGCAGGTCGTCGAGCTCGGCGAGCCGCTCTGTCAGTGCCGAACGCTCCCGCCAGAGCTCGCGGTGGCGCTCGAGCAGCGGCTCGATCTCCGCCCGCGCGAAGCGGTCCAGCGCCTCGCGCTGGGCGTCGGGGTCACGGAGGCGCTGCTGGTCGGACTGGCCATGGACGGTGACGGCGGTGCCGACGAGCCGGGCGAGGGTTCCGATGGGTACCGGGGCCCCGCCGATCTGGGCGCGGGAGCGGCCGTCGCGGGTGACGCGGCGCACCACCAGCACCTCGCCGTCCTCCTCCTCGGCCCCGAGGTCGTCCAGAGCGGCCTCCAGCTCGTCGTGCCCGGCCAGGGCCAGCGTCCCGTCGACCGTGCTGGCTTCGCGCAGGCGGCCGCGTTCCAGTCGCCCGCCCAGGAGCATCATCAGCCCCGTCACGATCATGGTCTTGCCCGCGCCCGTCTCGCCCGTGAGCGCGGTGAAGCCGGGGCCGAATTCGAGGGTGGCGTCGTCGATCACGCCGATGTGGCGGATCCGCAGGGTGGAGAGCATGGTCGGCCTCAGCCCCCTCAGCGCGTGCGAGGGCCGCGTCCGCGCCAGCCGACCACCGGCAGCTGGAACTTCTCGACGAGCCGGTCGGCGAACGGGGTGGCGCTCAGACGCACCAGGCGCACCCACTGGGCCGACAGCCGCGCTTCGACGCGGGCGCCGACGGTGACGTCCACGGTGCGACGGCCATCCAGGGTCAGCACCGCATCCTCGCGGTTGTCCAGCGTCATCTCGATCGCCGCTTCGGAGGAACGGCCCAGCACCAGGGGCCGGGAAAACAGCGCATGCGCGGCCAGCGGGATCAGCAGCATCGCGTCGACCTCGGGCCAGATCACCGGTCCGCCGGCGCTGAAGGCGTACGCGGTCGAACCGGTCGAGGTCGACAGCAGCACGCCGTCGCAGCCGAAGGAGGACACGGGGCGGCCGTCGATCTCGACCGCGACCGAGATCATCTTCTGGCGGTCGGCCTTCTCCAGCGAGGCCTCGTTCAGGGCCCAGTGCTGGGCCAGGGGGTGGTCCTCGGCGTCCAGCACGGTGATGTCCAGCGTGGAGCGCTTCTCGATCTCGTAGTCGCCGTCCAGGAGGCGGGAGACGGTGGTCGCGAGGGCCTCCGCCTCGCTCTCGGCGAGGAACCCGACGTGGCCGAGGTTGACCCCGTGGACGGGGACATCGGCGTCGCGGACCACTTCGAGCGCCCGCAGGATGGTCCCGTCCCCGCCGAGGACGATCCCGAGCTCGACGAGGTCGGCGGCCGAGAGGGCATCGAGCACGTCGACCTCGCCTCCGGTGAGGACGTCCAGCAGTCCCTCCGGGGCGACGTCGGCCGGCAGCGCCTTGATCTCCTCGACCTGGTCGTCGATCACGATGCCGCGCACGCCGCGGGCGGTGAGCTCCTGGAGCACGGTGAGCATGGCGCCGAGAGCGGCGCGGCGACCGGTGTGGACGTAGAGGAGGAACCGTCGCATCCTGGGTCAATCCTCCTGGGTGGGGTGCTGGGTGCCGCGATGGCGCGGCTGATTCCCGCGCACGGCGGTCTCGATCATGTCATAGGCATCCGCGTCGAGGGCGCAGGTCACGCCGCTCGGCTGCAGATGCAGGAAGTACTCGCGGTTGCCGTCCTGCCCGGGCAGGCCGCTGGGGCCGACGGCCAGCAGCGCCAGACCGGCCGCCGCGGCCGCCTCCGCGACGCCGCGGACGGCACCGGCCCGGGCGGCCGGGTCGCTGACCACGCCGGTGCGGGGAAGAGCCTCTCGGCCCACCTCGAACTGGGGCTTGACCATGACCAGCAGATCTCCGCCGCGGCGGACGACCCCGCCCAGCGGGCTGATCACGGTGCGCAGGGAGATGAAGGAGAGATCGGCGACCAGCAGGTCGACGGCGGTCCCGATCAGCGCCGGGGTGAGCTCCCGCACGCTGGTGCGATCGCGCACGATGACCCGCGGGTCCTCGCGCACGTGGTCCGCGAGCTGATCGTGGCCGATGTCGACCGCGATCACCTCGGCGGCACCACGGCGCAGGAGGACGTCGGTGAAGCCTCCCGTGGACGCGCCGGCGTCGAGGCAGCGCGCACCCGTGGGATCGAGGCCCAGTCCGTCCAGCGCGCCGGCCAGCTTGTGGGCGGCTCGGGAGGCGTACTCCGTGCCGTCGGGCACATCGACGACCTCCAGCGCCGCGCCGGTGGCGACGGCGGCGGATGCCTTGGTGGCCGCCCGGCCGTCGACGCGGGCACGGCCCTCCTCGATGATGCGGCGGGCGTGACTGCGGGACCGGGCGAGACCGGCTGCGAGGAGGGCGACGTCGAGCCGCTGCCCGCTCACCGGTCGCCGGGGCGCTGCTCGGTGCCGTGCCGGTCCAGGAGGCGCCCGGTCCAGGCCGCGTCCGCACGATGCGCGCCGAGCAGGGCCAGGACGGCCCGCAGCACTCGCGGGTCCTCGGCGTCGCCGCGCAGGATGATGTCCCCGTCCTCGCCCCAGGCCGCGCTGACGGCGCCGCAGCGGGCCCGATCACCATCCACGACGGGCAGCGGGAAGGGAGCGTGGAGCTCGGAGAGGTCGGGGAGGATGAAGGTGGGTCGCCGTACGGGGTCGGCCCGCAGAGCCGATTCGATGCCGTCGACGCCCGTCAGCACCAGCAGCGAATCCATGCCGGCGCGCACGGCGCCCTCGATGTCGGTGTCCAGGCGGTCCCCCACGATCAGCGGCCGACGTGCCTCGTGGTCCTGGGCGGCGACGGTGAACATGCCCGGTTCGGGCTTGCCCGCCACATCAGGGTCGGCGCCGGTGGCATGGCGCAGGGCCGCGACCATGGCACCGTTGCCGGGTGCCAGACCGCGTTCGGTGGGCAGGGTCGCGTCGACGTTGGTCGCCATCCAGGAGGCGCCGCGGCGAATCGCGTAGGCGCCCTCGGCCAGCAGCGGCCAGCTCAGGTCCGGTGACCACCCCTGCACCACTGCGGCGACATCGTCCGTGTCCTTCTCGACCGGGTCCAGGCCGACCTCGCGGATCTGCTCGGCGAGGCTGGCTCCCCCGACGACGAGGACCTTCGCGCCGGGGTCGAGACGGTCCGCGAGCAGGCGGGATGCCACCTGCGGGGAGGTCACGAACTCCTCCGGCCGCGCCGGGATCCCGACCTCGGCCAGGTGCTCGGCGGCCTGCTGCGGCGTCCGTGAGGCATTGTTGGTGGCGAAGACGAGCGTGCGTCCGCCCTCCCGTGCCCGTTCCACAGCTGCGGCGGCGTGCGGAATCTGTTTCGCGCCGTGCATCAACGTGCCATCGAGGTCGAACATCAGCACGTCGTAGAGGTCCAGCAGCGACGGGTCCGGCATGCGGGTCACGCGCGCGCCTCCGGGCCGCTGTTCGGAGTCGCACTCAGCACGCGGCCCGAGCCACTGTCGGACTCCGGGCGGTCGAGCTCATCGGGCTCCGCTCTCTCGCCGTCGAGCCCGTCGGTCTCCGCGCGGTCGCCGTCGAGCTCGTCGGCCTCGTCGGCCTCGACGGCCTCGACGGCCTCGACGGGTCCAGCCTGTGCCCCGTCCGCGTCCGCGTCGGAGTCGTCGGTGACGCTCTGATCCGCATCGAAGTCGTCGGTGCCGCTCCCGCCTGCGCCGGAGTCGTCGATGCCGCTCTCGTCGGCGTCAGAGGCTTCTGCGCGGTCGTCGCCGGCATCAGAGCCGTCGTCGGCGTCGGGATCATAGGCGTCGAGAACCGCCACCTCCTCGTCGTCCTCCCACAGGGGATCGGCGTCCGGGGTGGGTACCGCACGGCCAAGACGCTCGGCGGCGTCGGTGAGGTGCTCGGTGTCGGCGTCGGCTGCCAACGTCAGCCAGCGCTTCGCCTCCTCGTGACGGTTCGCACGGTCGAGCAGATCGGCGTAGGCGACCCAGAGGCGCACCTGCCAGCGGCCGTCGACCTTGTGGCGCAGCGCGGGGATCTCGAGCGTGCGCAGCGCGGTCTCGGTGTCCCCGATGTCCGAGTACGCGCCGGCCACGACGATCATCAGCTCGATGGCTGCGTGAACTCCGAGTTCGGAGGCATCGTCCGACGCCGCGATATCGAAGGCACGCTCGGGCCGGCCCATCCCACGCTCGGCGTCGGCGATCATCGGAAGGATGTCGGTGCGGCCGGTGATCCGCAGCGATGTGCGCAGTTCACGCACGGCCGTACGGTAGTCGCCGTAGCGGTAGGCGAGGATGCCGTACATCTCGCGGACCCCGCCGATGCGGCCTCCGATGCGGGCTGCGAAGCGGGCGTGGGCCTGGGAGGCCTCCGGATCGCTGTCCTCGAGCAGGTAGGCGGCGACCATGTGCTGGGAGACGCGCTCGGCGGTCTCGCGGCTGAGCCCCCGGAGCTCGTCGCGGATCTCCTTGTCCAGCTCCCGGCCGGTGATGCCCGGGGGGATGCGAGGTTCGAACGGGCGATCCGCGCGTGCTTCCTGCCCTGGCCGCGAAGTGCGGCGGTCATCCCGCGGGCGATCGCCCTGCCGTGACGACGGACGACGATCGCCCTCGCCGGAGCGCGGGTGCCGGTTCCCTGCGGATGAGCTGCGACCGTCCCGCTGGTCGGCGGAACCGGGGCTGTACCGCGAGCCGGCCGGACGGCCAGGACCATCACGGCCATCGCGGCGCTGCGCACCGTAGGGGCGGACGCCCCCGGAGCCGCGATCGCTTCCACGACGCTGGTCGGAGCCGCGACCGCCATCACGACGATCGGAGCCACGGCGAGCATCGGAGCTGCGGTTCTGGTCCCGGCGTGCCGGGTCTCGGCGATCCTGACTGCGGTCGCCGGCGGGGCCCCTGCGGCCCGGTTCGTCCGCGCCACGGGGCCGGCCCTCACGCTTCGGGGCGGTGGACCGTGCGCCGTCGCTCTGGGAGCTGCGAGAGGTGCCTCCCCGGCTCGCCCCCTGAGAGCGCGAGTTCCAGTCCCCGGAGCCGCCCTGCGGACGTTTCCGGGCGCCGGGCGAGCGGTCGCTGCGCCGCTGGCTGTCCCGGCTGCTGCCGTACCCGCGGTCGTCCTCGCTCTTGCTGTCCTCAGCCACGTAGATCGTCCGTCTCTTCTAGCTCGCCCTATGCCCTTATCGAACACCCAGCGTATGCGACCCCGTCCAGGAGACCGGGCAGTAAGCCCACCATCCGTGACTGCTCTCACGAGCTCCACCGGCCCTTTGATCGTACGCAGTTCCTCGAGGTGCAGACGGTCACAAGGGCGGTTTCGTGCAGCGCCGCACGCGAGCGGACGGCTCCCGGAACCGGCACGACGTCAGGGACATGGGGCCGCCACAGCGACTGCAGAACGTGGGAACGCTGCCCGGGTCGGGGTCGCCCGCCGTGCAGTCGGCGGCGGCGTCAGACGGACGGACGCGTGCCGGCGCGATGAGGATCGGCCGATGCCGTCGCCGCCCGGAACCGCTGCGGGGGCGCAGCCCCCACGCGTCCGCACCCCTTGCCGGGAACACCCGGGTCTGCCCGCTCCGTCCACGCCGCGCCGATCTGCGCTGGGGCCGGTTGTTTTCGGGCGCGAAAAAAAGGGAGTGGGAGGAGCGAAACCCCCTTGTTCAAGGGGTCTCCAGCTCACTCCCACTCCCAGTGAAGATGTCCGGCGGCGACCTACTCTCCCACACCCTC